>JBFWYF010000349.1:0-7294 GCA_050186685.1 Pirellulaceae bacterium | reverse complement strand
CGGTGCGACCAACACCAATACATCTATGCCGACATGTTGCAGATCGGTGCGCGAAACATGCAGAACTTCGTGCTGCTCAATGAAGTAGGGCAGGCCCGAAAGCCGGTGCTGTTGAAGCGGGGGATGAGTGCCACGGTGACCGATCTCTTGATGAGTGCCGAATATGTTCTCGCCAGGGGGAATCCGGATGTCGTCCTGTGCGAACGTGGCGTCAAGAGCTTCGATACGGCAACTCGGAATCTGTTCGATGTCGCCGCAATCCCTTTGGCTCAGGGGCTCTCGCATTTGCCGATCATTGTCGATCCGAGCCATGCGACCGGACGCCCCGACTTGATCCCGGCCTGTGCCCTGGCCGGGATTGCGGCGGGTGCCGATGGCGTACACATCGAAGTGCACGACTGTCCGGAGAAAGCGAAATCCGATGGTCCGCAGGCATTGAAGCCGCCGGAATACGCCGCGGTTGTCGCCCAGATCCGGCAATTAGCCAGCATCCTGGGCAAAGCGATCGCGGAGCGGACAAATCGATGATTGGCAGCCGCAGGCGGCATGCCAGGGGCGGATCGGACTATCCCCGCGCAACCGTCACCGCGGCACGCCGCTGGAATCACGCACCGACGAACCTCGGCCGAGCAACCAACCCAGCAGGAGTCTTCAATCGTGAGACGAATCTTTATTGCCGGCAATTGGAAGATGAATCTGACCCGCGAGAGCGCCTCGGCATTGGCAGCCGGTGTCGCTGCTCAATTCTCCGCCGACCGCGGCGTCGACTGTGCAGTCTGTCCCCCGTTTGTCTACCTGGACGCGGTGCGTGTCGCCCTGAAGGGTTCGCCCGTGGCACTGGGGGCGCAGAACATGTATCACGAGAAGGAAGGGGCGTTCACGGGCGAGGTAAGCGCCAAGATGTTGCTCGATTGTGGCTGCAAGTACGTCATCCTGGGCCACAGCGAGCGACGACACATTCTGGGAGAGACGGATCAGGCGATCAACCGCAAAGTGCTGGCGGCGCTGGCCCAGGGGCTGGTGCCCATCGTCTGCGTCGGCGAAACACTTGCGGAGCGAGAAGCGGGGCGGACGCAGTCCGTTATCCACACGCAGTTCGATGGCTCGCTAGCCGGACTGACCCCCGACCAGCTCACCGGGATCGTCATTGCCTATGAACCCGTCTGGGCGATCGGTACGGGCCGCAACGCCACGCCGCAGCAGGCAGAAGAGGTGCATGCCGATCTTCGCAGGTTGATCGAATCCCGCTACAATGCCCACGTTGCGTCGTCCGTACGAATCCAGTATGGCGGGAGCGTCAAGCCGCAGAACGCTGCGGAGCTGCTGTCGCAACCGAACATCGATGGCGCGCTGGTGGGCGGCGCCTCGCTGACGGTGGGCGACTTTTTGGGGATTTTGAACGCGTCACCGCAGAAAAAGTAAGGATAGCGGCTTTATGCAGTATCTGATTGGAACGCTGATTTTTCTGACCTCTCTCTTCCTGATCATGCTGGTACTGATCCAGCGCGGGCGAGGAGGCGGGTTGGCCGGCGCGTTCGGTGGTATGGGCGGTCAGAGTGCGTTTGGCACGAAGGCGGGTGATCTTTTTACGCGAGTGACGGTGGTTGTGGCAGCAGTCTGGATTCTGCTGGGCATTGCGGCCATCAAGGTGCTGAACCAGAGTCAATCGTCGGCCTTTGGTACTCCCGGCTCGGCGTTCTCGGGTGGGGCGTCCTCCGACACGAGTGTTACAGGGCCGGCCGGAGGAGATGCCGCGACCGGCGCCGCGGCAGAAACCACGGCCTCCCCAGGTGGGAGCGGCGACGCGAAGGCGGAAGCCGAGGCTCCCGCCGGCGGTGCACCGGCAACCGGTGCTCCCGCCCCGAGTTCCGCTGCTCCCGCGGCATCGGCAGCCGGATCGCCGGCAGCCGGACCGGCCGCTTCTCCCACCGCTTCCGGGAGCCCGGCCAGTCCGCCGCCTGACCCGGCCAAATAGACAGACCGTGACGGTCGAGTGCCTCGGGCGGCAGCGCCCGCACGGCTGCCGCGCCTTCTGCGGCTGGGCTGTGGAGGCCACGGCAGTTCAGAGGAATGCTTTTGCGCCGGATTGCCGGGGATCCGCCGGGAGTTTACAGCCTTGTTGTTGAGCATGACGGGACATGGTGGAGCGCAACTGAGGCAGCAAGGGCTGGCGGTCACGGTCGAGGTCCGCACGGTCAACAACCGCTATTACAAGCTGGCCCTCCGCACATCCGACGGCTACGCGTCGTTGGAACCGCGCGTCGACGATCTGGTGCGGCAATCTGTGCGGCGTGGGACCGTGCAAGTCGACGTGCGGATCAACCGAGACGCCGCACCGGATGAGTTTCGGCTGAATGAAGTGGCCTTGGCAAGTTATCTGCGCCAGCTGGACGGTGTGCGGCAGCGACTGCAGCTGGACGCCTCGATTCGATTGGAACAACTGTTGACTTTGCCAGGCGTAGTGGAAGAGCATGTCTCGGCGCCCACGGACGCGGATGATGTCTGGCCGCTGGTCGCACAGGCATTAGAGGAAAGCCTGGCCGGACTGGCTCGCATGCGTCGCGAGGAGGGAAAAGCGATGGCGTCGGACCTCGCCGATAACTGCCAGCTGGTTGGTCGGGAACTCGACCAGGTCGAAAGGCTATCACCCGGCGTACTGGACGCCTATCGAGCGCGGCTCACGGACAAGCTGAATAAGATGTTGGACGAGCACGGGGTCACGGTCCAGCCCGCGGACCTCATCCGGGAAGTGGGACTGCTGGCGGAGCGGTCGGACGTCTCGGAGGAGATTGTCCGGTTGCGCAGCCATCTGGAACAGTTCCTTGCGATCATGGAATCGGCTGAAAGCAACGGCCGCAAACTGGAATTCGTGACTCAGGAGATGTTTCGGGAAGCGAACACGATTGGGTCCAAGGCCAATGATGCCCAGATCGCTCGTCACGTCGTGGAAATCAAGACGGCGATTGAACGGATTCGGGAAATGATTCAGAACGTGGAATGAATGGCGATGGGCACACACCACGCGAGCGGCCGGCGCAGCGGGCGCCTGGTCATCATTTCGGGGCCCTCGGGAGCTGGCAAGTCGACGGTTGTCAAGGAGTTACTGAACCGGAGCACGCTGCCCCTGATGTTAAGCGTCTCGGCGACCACGCGGAGGCCGCGGCCCGGTGAACGGGACGGAGTCGACTACCATTTCCTCAGTCGCGAAGAGTTTGAGTCTCGCCGGAGAGCCGGCGAGTTCCTCGAATGCAAAGAGGTATTTGGTCGGGGCGACTGGTACGGGACCCTGCATCGGGTGGTGTCCGCTGGTCTTTCGGCGGGACAGTGGGTAATTTTAGAAATTGACGTCGAGGGTGCGATGGCGGTGGTGGAGCAATGCCCCGACGCCGTGACCATCTTCTTGCATCCGGGTGGATTGGAAGAGTTGGAAAAGAGACTTCGTGCGCGCGGGACGGAATCCGAGGAGTCGCTCCGCAGGCGAATGGAAGTAGCTCGCCGGGAGCTGGCGTGTATTCCCCGTTACCAGTTTGAGATCATCAACGACGCGGTCCCATCCGCAGTCGAAAGAATCTGTCAAATCCTGCAGGCCCACGGAGAAAACGGTCCATGTACAACGAGCTGAAGGAAGAATCGATTGTCAACAAAGTCGGCGGTCGGTTCAAGTTGTCGACTCTCATCCAGAAGCGGCTGGTTCAGCTGAATGCGGGGAGTCGCCCTTTGCTGGATGCCAAGACCGACGACAAGATGCAGATCGTCCTGCAGGAAATTCAGCACGACAAGATCTTCCTCGATGCGACCAATGAGCTCCGTGTGACGGGGGACTTGCAGAGTCAGGCTGGGCCAGAAATCAATCCGCTGACTTTATGACGAAGCCGGAAGTGCTGATCGGTGTCTGTGGAGGCATTGCGGCCTTCAAGACGGCCGCGCTCGTCAGCCAGCTGGTGCAGGCGGGCTTCGGCGTCCAAGTCGCCATGACCGAGTCGGCGCGCAAATTTGTCGGTCCCGCAACCTTTGCAGCACTCAGCGGTCGGCCGGTCGCTACGGAGGTTTTCGAGGACGATCGGTATCCTTTGGGAGCGCACATTACGCTGTCGCAGCAGTGCCGGTTGTTTTGTGTCGCGCCCGCTACGGCCAATTTCATGGCCAAGGCGGCACAGGGCGTGGCCGACGATCTGCTGTCGACGTTGTACGTATGCGCCCGGAGTCCGGTGTTGCTGGCTCCGGCCATGAACTCAGAAATGTGGAATCATGTGGCCGTCCAGCGGAATCTTGCCCAGCTCCGCGCCGACGGCGTCGAGTTCGTGGAGCCAGAACAGGGCTGGCTTAGCTGCCGCCAGAGCGGTGTCGGTCGCATGGCTTCGCCGGACCGGATTTTAGCCGAGATCGAGAGCCGATTGGGCCGTAATGTTCTGCCAGGCTGAGCCGGGGGCCGTGAATTTCGCGCAACGGGACAGTGTTCGATCGGGGACACGGCGCAATCGGGCCGCAGGCGAGTGGGGGGACTCTGTGCGATGGCTCGAATCCTGATCACCTCGGGTCCGACACGCCAGTATCTCGATCCCGTGCGCTATCTCACAAATGGGTCCAGCGGACGCATGGGGCTGGCTTTGGCGAAGGCCGCGGCGAAGCTCGGCCATCAGCCCGTGGTGGTGTCGGGGCCTGTATCGGTCGTTTATCCGGAGATGATCGAAGTGATTTGGGTTACTTCGACCGAAGAGATGCTCGAGGCGTGCCAGCGGATTTTCCCCAGCTGCATGGGCATGATCGGAGCTGCGGCCCCGTGCGATTACCGCCCGCTGCGGATCGAAGCGCACAAGATCGCCAAGAACGGTGAGCCACTGACGCTGCAGCTGGTTGAAACGCCGGACGTCGTGGCGACGCTGGGCGGCAGCAAACGTCCGGACCAATGGGTGGTAGGATTCGCCCTGGAGACCGATGACCAGCGGTTTCGCGCGATCACGAAGTTGGAAAAGAAAAGTTGTGACATGATCGTGTTGAACGGTCCCACCGCCATGGACGCCGATGGGAATGCGATCGAACTGCTCGATCGAACAGGGCATGTGCGGCTGGCATTGTCCGGCACGAAGCAGGAAGTGGCGGATGGCATCCTGCAGGTCGTCCAGAACGAGTTGATTGCTCCGCGCTGTTAGCTTAGCTAGCCGGGCTCCGTCCCCTTGGCCCACTCCCGGAGTACCGGGAGGGGCGGACTTGGGGAACCGCTTCGCGGTCAGCCGTGCGGTTTTGGGGCAGCGCCGAGCTAGTACACCAGGTAGCCCAGATGTAGTTCGGCATGGCGAAGGTTCAGTCGGATCCGGTCATCGTGAGACATCCGGCCGAATGCGGGACTGTCGAAAGGTGCTTGCTCCGCTCGCTGCAATCTGGCGAGTGCAGCGAGCAGTCGGTCGACTGCCTCGGCGGTGGGCAACTTGTCCATGCCCGAGGTTCCTCCCTCTACCCGTGGAATTCGGACTCCGCGGGGCATCCCTCGGGATAGTATGCTTTTCAGACGCCATCGCAGGATCCAGCGAACGAAGAACGGGGGCGGCGAAATCGGATAGCCCTCGTACCCGTATTCGATCCAGGCGGCGATGTGGGCCAGGATTTGCCCCGGTGTCCAGTTTCCGATCGCGCGCAGCCTCCCTGTCTGATCGGCCTCCCTAATCTGCTGAACCTCGCGCACGCAGTCGTCGATCGACTCGAAATGCAGCCGCCGCCATTCGGCCGTATCACGAGCAATCATTCGGCACCCCTCGGGACGATCGCGTCACGGATGTCGTTACCGCATGTCGCAGCTTAGTCCGCCGGCGGCTGGCACGTAGCACGCCCGGGCATAGTCCATGACCATGCGATGGGCGCTGAACCGCCAGGCCAGCGTGGCGATGGAGTTCATCATCATCTTGATCCATCGGCGCGGCAGTCCATCGATGTCGCGATCGTAGTAGATCGGTACCACCTCGCGTTCCAGCACGTTGTACAGTGACTCCCCGTCGCGACGATCGGTAACTTCGTCGGATACGTGCGTCGTGCCGCGGCCGATGGCGAAACCATTGGTGCCGTCATACGCTTCCGCCCACCAGCCGTCGAGGATGGACAGGTTGAGCGCTCCGTTGAGCACAGCTTTCTGGCCGCTGGTCCCGGAGGCCTCGAGTGGGCGGCGGGGGTTATTGAGCCACACATCGACCCCTTGGACGAGGTGCCGGCAGACATTGATGTCGTAGTCTTCGACGAAGACGATGCGATTGGCAAATCGCGGATCGTGGCGGAGATTCGCGACACGCTGAATGAACTGCTTGCCGGGTTCGTCTTTGGGATGGGCCTTGCCGGCGAAGATGATCTGCACCGGTCGGTCCTTGTTATTGAGCAGGGCGAGCAACCGGTCGGTGTCGTACATGATCAGGTTAGCACGCTTGTAGGTTGCGAATCGCCGCGCGAATCCGATGGTCAGAGCGTTCGGATCCAGGACGTTGCGGGCCGCCTCGACGACCGACTCGGATTCCCCGCGGCGCCGGCATTGACGGCTCACTCGCCGCCGGACGAACGTGAGCATCAGGTTTTTCAGGGCGTTATGCGTTTCCCACAGTTCACCCGGATCAATCGAATGAATCTGCTGCCAGACCTGGGGCTCGCCCATCTGGTTCATCCAGTTGACGACGAAATAGCGGTCGAATAGCTGACGCATCTGCCAGGCCAGCCAGCTGGGGATGTGGACACCGTTGGTGATGTGTCCGATGGGGATTTCTTCTTCGACACGCCAGGGCCACAGATGGGACCACATGCGCCGCGTGACGTGACCGTGCAAGGCGCTGACCGCATTCGCCCGCCGCGACAGTTTGAGGCCGATCACCGTCATGCAGAAGGGTTCATGCTCGTTCTGCGGCTCGACGCGTCCCAGACCCATCAGCTGCTGGTAAGAAATTCCGAGTTGATCGCGAAGAGGTCCGAGGTGTTCTTCGATCAGCGACCCCTCGAAGCGGTCATGGCCAGCCGGGACGGGCGTATGGGTCGTGAAGACCGTGTGCTGGGCGACTTCGCGCAAGGCATCGTCGAAGGACATGCCATCGTCGTGCATCTTTTCCCGGATGGCTTCCAGCGGAGCGAACGAGCTGTGCCCCTCATTCAGATGGTAGACGCCCGGGTGAATACCCAAGGCCCGCAGCGCTTTGGCGCCGCCGACGCCCAGCAGCAATTCCTGGCGGATGCGGGTTCGTTCGTCGCCGCCGTACAGGCGATTGGTCAGTTCGCGATCCTCGGGTTTATTGCCTTCCACGTTGGAATCGAGCAGGTACAGGTTCAC
>JBFWYF010000348.1:0-7311 GCA_050186685.1 Pirellulaceae bacterium | reverse complement strand
CGGATTGGTCCCTACCGGCGGGAACGCCGGCGCGGGCTCGGAGCTTTCGGCGCGGTATGGCTGGCCCCGCGCCGGGGTGCGCTGGCCGCGACCCCCGTAGCACGCAAGCTGCCGCACTATCACCCCCGGCTCCTGGCCGCCGTCCAGTCGGAGGCGCAGACCTGGGTCCGCGCAAGTGGTCATCCACACGTTGTCCCCATTCTGGATGCGGACATTTATGACGGCCGAGTCATCATCGCCAGTGAGTACATTGCGGATGGATCACTGCAGGACCTGTTAATGCGGCAGCAGGGTTCCTTGCTGCCGCTGCCGGAGTCCACCGATCTGGTGACCGGGATTCTGATCGGTCTCGAACACCTGCACGGCCGCGGGATCGTCCACCGCGATCTCAAGCCGGCGAATGTGCTGTTGCAAAGCGGTTTTCCGCGGCTCACGGATTTTGGCCTGTCGCGTCTCACCACCGTAGACAGCAGCCAGCAGGTGGGAGGGACACCGGCCTACATGGCGCCGGAGGCGTTCAACGGGGAGCGAACGACCGTTACGGATTTGTGGTCGGTGGGAGTGATCCTGTATCAATTGCTGACAGGCCAGCTGCCGTTCCCGCAGAGCCGGTATCTCGACCTGATTCGGGCCATCAGCGATCCCGATCCCGTGAATATACCGGACTTCGTCCCCGCATCGTTGCGAGAGGTTCTGCGGAGGTCTCTGGCGAAGCAACCGGAACAGCGCTTTCAATCGGCTGCGGAAATGCGTTCGCATCTGTCGGCTTCGCGGCACGAATGGGAAGCTGTGACAGGAGTACCGGGTACCGCCGGCGATGGTTACCGTACGATTGCGGTGACAGGATCGATGCATTGCGATTCCCGGCAGCTACGCCAGAATCTCGCAGAACTGCTCCGTCCCTATTATGGCCGGCGCACGAACTGGTATGTCGGAACCTGGGGGGCCGTGGACGAGGCCGCGGCGGAACAGTTAGCGTTGGATCGCCAGAACCTGCTCCTGGTTGGGCACCGGCACGATGACATCTCGCCTCACATGCGGGCTCTGATCGCACAATACGAGTTGCCGTTCGTGGATGCGGCAGGTTTGGAGATTCACCACGGCTCCCCATCGGTGCCGGACGAAGTGCCGGAACTCCGCGCTGTGGACTCGGAAGCGGCAGCCATGAACCGACGCGATCACTACTTCCTGGCACGGGCCGACCTGGTCGTGCTGGTCTGGGACGGATTCAGCCGCGGAACGGGAGCGTTTCTTGCATGCCTGACGCAGGCACGCAAGAAACATCTCCTGGCCTTCGTCTAAAGGTGGGCCTCCTTCCATGACGTGATCAAAGCGGGCTGATCAGCAGCGTACGGCGCGCACGAGCGCTTCGACCTTGACGGGATCGAGCTCCGTGAATGTGCGACTGATGCCAGTCGCAACCAGGAACGCGTCGACCGAATCAAGGTAGTCGCGGACGTTTTCCGGTGTCACGCCGCTGGCGACCGCAAGCGGCGACGCTCCGATCGCACTTTTCATTGTCCGCAGTTTGTCCACCGAGGCGGCTCGACCGGTGCCTGGGCCGGATGTGGTGACCACATCCATGTACTGGGCCGCAAGCCGAGCCGCGGCCGCCACGTCGTCCACATCTCGCTGGTATTTGAACGCGACACCGCCAAAGTACAAACCGCGCCAATGCGCCCGCGCGATGGCCCCGGCGATGCGCCGGGCATAGGGCTGGTCGGATGATCGCTCGTCGACTCCGGCGTGATCCGTCCATACACCCTGGACGTTCGGGGGCAATTCCTCGAACAGCTCGAGGGGCTCGCTGCCCAGGCTGTTGATACCAACCCACACTCCCGGGTACGCCGCCGTCACCGACGAGTGCACCGCGAGCAACTCGGCGTGGCTGACGTGGTGATTGATCAAAAAGACCCCGTCACAGGCGCATGCCACGGATATTGCCACGTTACGCAAGGCCTGATCGACCGACTCGACATGGATGACTGGCAAGACCACATGGCGTTGGGAGAAGGTGTGTCGAAAACGGGGTGTGCTCATGGCAAAGCTCCGGTTCGCAAAAGGGTACGGCGGGCCGCTCGGCCGCCCGACATGAGGCTGATCCGGTGCCAGTGCGGAAAACCGGTCACGAATTGTCGGATTTTCTTCCATCTTGGACATTCTCGCGAGTTGCGTCGACGAGCCAGCCGGCGCGGGTTCCGAAGGACTTGCTGGTTCGTGGTTGCCGGGCATTGTGAGCGTGGGTTATCCTGACACGTCGGTAAGGTGCCCGTGCCGTTCCGCTCCGGGCGGTGGCGACAGGCCCGCGGGACTTGCCGACCCACCGCCGGTTTGCCGCGCGCGACTGCGTCGTCGCGGCAGCTGCCCCCGCAGCGACCTCGGCTGCCTCACCACCAGGAATCGCCGGAAGGCACCCATGACACGACACCTCGAGTGCTGGATTGGTAGCGCGTGCCTGGCCGCACTCCTCGGGCTGCCCACGGGTCGGATGGAGGCGGATGGTGTGGACTATCTGCGGGAAGTCAGGCCATTGCTGGACAGTAAGTGCGGGGCGTGCCACGGAGCCGTGCGCCAGCAGTCGGGATTGCGGCTGGATGCGGGCCGCCTGATCCATTCCGGCGGGGACAGCGGTCCGGCCGTGGTGCCCGGGAAGAGCGCCGACAGCCTGATCATCGCGCGGGTGACCGGCGCGGATGGCGAGTCGCAGATGCCACCGGAAGGCGAAGGCAAGCCGCTTACCGCCGCCGAAGTCGACTTGCTGCGCCGCTGGATCGACGCCGGCGCGGGATATCCGGCCGACGAAGAGATTCCCGTCGAGCCGTCGAAGCACTGGGCCTATCAGCGCCCGATCCGATCAACGTTGCCGGCGACTCGCGATCCTCACTGGTCCCGGAATCCAATCGACCGTTTTATCGCCGCTCGGCGGGACGCCGATGGGCAGACGCCCGGTGCGGAAGCGGACCGGGCAACGTTGCTGCGGCGCGTGTACCTGGACTTGATCGGTCTGCCTCCGACGCGCGAGGCGTTGCATGCCTTTCTGGACGATCCCTCCGAGGCAGCGTACGATCGCGTGGTCGACGGACTGCTCGAGCGGCCCGAGTACGGTGAACGGTGGGGCCGACACTGGATGGATGTCTGGCGGTACTGCGACTGGCACGGCAGCGGCAACGAGATCCGCTACAGCCAGCGGCATATCTGGCACTGGCGCGATTGGATTGTGCGGTCGCTGAACGCCGACAAAGGCTACGACCGCATGATCGTGGAAATGCTGGCCGGGGATGAAGTCGCGCCCGACGACCCCGATACGGTTGCGGCGACAGGGTTCGTCGCCCGTAACTGGTACAAGTTCGACCGCAACGTGTGGATGCGCGAGCTGGTCGAGCATACGGCGGTAGGCTTCCTGGGTACGTCACTCAAGTGTGCCCGCTGCCACGACCACAAGTTCGATCCGATCTCGCAGGAAGAGTATTACCGGTTTCGCGCGTTTTTCGAGCCACATCACGTCCGAACGGATCGCCTGTCGGCCGCCCCCGAGCTCGAGTCGTTTGTCGACGTGGGACCGGTGTGGAAGGATGGCTTGCCGCGGGCGTACGACCGGACCTTGGACGCCCCGACCTTTTTGTTCGAACGCGGTGACGACCGCTATCCGGTGAAGGACCGCCCGCTCGCACCGGGTGTTCCCGAGGTCTTCGGAGGGGCTGAGTTAAGCGTCCAGCCGGTTTCGCTGCCGGTTGCCAGTTACGCACCGATGTTGCAGCCCGCGATGGTTGCAGACTTACAGCGCGCAGCGGAGGAACAGGTTGTCGCCGCCGAGCGGGCCTGGCAGGCGGCTCCGCGCGACGTGTTGCTCGCGAAGCGGCTCGAGCAAGCCCGGGCCGAACGGCGGGCCTTGCGCGGCCGGATTGCCGCGGATCAGGCGAGGCATGTCGAGCGCGCTCCCGCACCGCGAGTGGACGAATTGTCCCAAGCGGCCGCACGCAGCGAGCGCGAAGCCAGTCTGCTGCAGGCTGAGGTGCGGCTCGTCGAGGCGGAGCAGGCGCTGGCTCAGGCGAAACAGTCGCCCGCGACCGATGACAAGTCGAAACAGACGCTTGCGAAAGCGGAGACCGCCGCAACGGCTGCTCGCAAGGCACTCGCCGACGCCCAGGCCAAGTCGACTCAATCCGATGCTCAGTACACACCCGTAGGCGAAGTTTATCCCACGACGAGTACCGGGCGGAGGCTGGCACTTGCCCGATGGATTGCTGATGAAGCCAACCCGCTCACGGCGCGCGTCGCCATCAATCAGATCTGGATGCGCCATTTCGGCCGGCCGCTCGTCGATACAGTGGCGGACTTCGGCATGCGCGCGGCACCGCCGTCCCACCCGGAACTGCTCGATTGGCTCGCGGTTGAATTCGTCGAACGCGGCTGGAGTATGAAGCATGTGCACCGATTGATCGTGACGAGCGCCACCTACCGGCAGAGTTCGGTGCAGTCGACGGCGGGGAACGATCCGGCGACCCACACGAATCGGCTGTTCACGCACATGAATTCGCGCCGCCTCGAGGCGGAATCGGTGCGCGACACGCTGCTGTTTCTCGGCGGATTGCTCGATAACCGGATCGGGGGCCGAGAGATCCCCTACGGTCAGGACCAGGACGTGCCGCGGCGAAGCTTGTATTTTCAGACGGCACCCAACCGGCAGTCGATGCTGCTGACCTTGTTCGATGCGGCGAGCACCGAGGAGTGTTACGAGCGGAAACCGAGCGTCATTCCTCAACAGTCGCTGGCGCTGATGAACAGCGCGCTTGCTGCGCGCGTTTCGCAGCGACTTGCCGAGCGGCTGGGAGCGTTCGCGGATGCAGAGTTTGTCATGGCGGCATTCGAGGAAATACTGAACCGGCCTCCGGCGGAGGCGGAGCAGGACCGCTGCCAGGAGTTCCTTGAATCGCAGACGCGCTGGCTGGCCGAAAGTCCCCAGGGACCGGTGCTGCCCGAGAACGCAGCGGCCATCTCGGTGGCCCAGCCTGCGCGGCGAGCCCGGGAGAACCTGGTGCTTGTACTCCTGAATCACAACGATTTTGTCACCGTTCGCTGAAAGCATCGAGGCTTCTTATGCGTCCGAACTGGTCGTCCGGGTTTCCCTGCGGTCGAATCCAGCGCCGCACCTTCCTCGCGGACCTGGGGATGGGTTTCAGCGGACTCGCCCTCGGCGCGCTGCTGCATGGCGACGGAATCGTGCGAGCGAACGACACCGCTGCCTCCCACCTGCCTGGCGGCCTGCCTCATTTTGCTCCGCGTGCGAAGAACGTCATCTGGCTGTTCATGCTGGGAGGGACCAGCCACCTCGAGAGTTTCGATCCGAAGCCCGCGCTCAATCGCTTTGCGGACAAGACGTTCGAGGAGAGCCCTTACGGCGACGCGGTGCTCAATTCGCCGTTCTATCGCAAGAACGTTCGCGATTTCGCCGGCACGCTGCGCGCCCTGATGCCCAAAATCTATCCGCTGCAGGTGGGCTATGCCCCGCGCGGGCAATCCGGCATAGAGATCAGTGACTGGTGGCCGCACCTGAGCCGATGTGCCGATGATCTGGCCGTGGTGCGGTCCATGTGGACGACCGACAACGACCACGCGGCTCAGCTCCAGTTTCACACCGGCCGTCATATCTTTGACGGGTTCTTTCCCTCGATCGGATCGTGGGTGCATTACGGTCTCGGGTCGCTGAACGACAACCTGCCGCAATACGTCGTGTTAGGGTCGGGACCGGCGGAGTGCTGTGGCGGCGGGGGCGCACACGGAGCCAGTTATCTGGGACCGGAACACGCCGGTATCAAGTTGTCGGTCGATCCGCGGAACCCGTTGCCGTTTGGCACTCCGGCCGCACCCGTGTTCGCTCAGGAACGTCGGGCTCAACTCGACCTGCTGCGCGACCTGAACGGCATAGCGGGTGCCGAGTACCCCGAAGATGCGGCCATGCGGGCCCGTATCAAGGCGTACGAGCTCGCTTTTCGGATGCAGATGTCGGTGCCGGGTACCATGGATCTGGCCAGCGAAGCTCGTCACACCACGGCTAGTTACGGGCTGGACGACTCCGTTACCGCGCCGTATGGCCGCATGTGCCTGCTCGCCCGCCGGTTGGTCGAGCGCGGTGTCCGGTTTGTGCAGGTCTATCACGACGCCAATTGGGACGCACACGCCAAGCTGAAAGAAAACCACAGCCAGAACTGCCGGATGGTGGACCAGCCGATCGCCGCCCTGCTTCAAGACCTCAAGCAGCGGGGAATGCTGGACGAAACGCTCGTGGTGTGGGGCACCGAGTTCGGACGCACACCGGGGGCCGAACGCAGCGATGGCCGCGATCATCATCCGTATGGTTTCAGCGTCTGGCTGGCCGGGGGTGGGATCAAGGCCGGCGTCGTCCACGGCGCCACGGACGAACTGGGCTTTCACGCCGTCGAGCACCGCCACTACATCACCGATCTGCATGCCACGGTGTTGCACCAGTTGGGACTGGATCCGCGCCGCCTGGAGATTCCTGGGCACAAGCGGCTGGAAATCGACTTCGGCGAACCCATGCGCGAGATTATCGCGTAGCTCGGTCAAGTAACTTCGGAGAGGTCGAGCAGGTACATCTGGCGACCGCTCTCTCCGTGCGGCGAATCGATCACGGCCCACCGCCCGTCCGGGCTCGAACGCGGATGTGTGTCACATCGCCACTCGCCCGTGTATTCCGGAGGCGACCGGAACGCGCCGAGTCGCAACAAGCGGTTTCCCGGCACGTGATAGAGATACACGGTCTGTCGCCGTCCCGAATCGGGGTACGTATCGGTCAGGATCCAGTCCTTGCCGCTTCGATACGTCACGTGACCATCCCAAGTCAGGATCCCCGGCCCGACCGCCTGCACGGCACCTCCCTCGCGGTCTTCGAAGAGGCAAAGCGCGTTGCCCTGGGGCAGTTTGCCGCTCCACGCCAGCAAATGCTGGGGATCCCGCCAGATGAAATGCGACGTCAAGCCATTGTCATCGATAACGCGGATATCGCTTCCGTCCGCACCAGCCGTCAGCATGCGCGTTAAACGCTTGCCGTTGGGATAACGCCATCGGTGCAGGAATACGAATCGGGACCCGTCGGGACTGAAGAGCAGGTGATTGAAATAGTGCTTGACGTCCGGCGAGCCTTGCGGAATGCGGCCCAGCGACGCGACCTGGGCGATCGAAATGATCAGATCACTTTGCCCGGTCGCCAGATCGACACGCCAGATACCGGAGTCGCGCGGCGCCAGTTGATCGGAGTAGGGATCGGGCAGGCCCGCGTACCCGTAGCCGGGT
>JBFWYF010000347.1:0-7312 GCA_050186685.1 Pirellulaceae bacterium | reverse complement strand
TCCCGTCATCATGTAATGATTGCCCGCCCCGTGGTTCCCCTGGTTGTGCCGGATGGACCGGATCACGGCCAACTTGTCGGTGAGCGTCGCCAGCCGCTTCATGTGCTGCGAGAAATGCACACCGGACAGGCCCGTTTCAATCGCGTCGAATTCCCCGCGAATCTCACGCGGCGCATCTGGCTTGGGGTCGAATGTCTCGTAGTGCGACGGCCCGCCGTCCATCCAGATCAGAATACACGCCTTCGCTTCCCGCCGTCCCACGCGATGCTCGCTGGCCGCGGCGCCCCACGCCCGCGATCGCAGCGCTCCGACCAGCCCGCCGGCCAAGAGACCGTGCAAGCCAAACTTCAAACAATCGCGGCGGCTTACGCCCTCGCAGTTCTGTCGCATGGTCATCCAGTTGGCCCTCGCTCTGATCGTGTCGCACCGCGGCGGGTGCTTGCTTGAACCCAGGTTGCGTGCGGGAGGCGGATGGTGGGGCTCCGGTGAGGAACCGGAGCGCGTGCCCGCGCAGGACTGGACCAGCCAGTCGCTCAGCGCCGCGGGCCCGCGTACTTGGCGGGGATCGCCAGGGCGGCGATCACTCGGCGGGACTCACTCTGCTCTCCCAGGTTGGGGACTGACCAGAGTATACCGGGAAGCGAACCCGATTCACAACTAGTTTTGCACTAGGACAAGTCGTTGAACCCGTAGCCGCAACAGACTGCCGCCATCCAGCGCCGCGGGTCCCATCGTCCAGCAGTCTGCGCAGGCGAGGCCGACATTCGCACAATCCTCGCCTCCGGAGCGGGCAGGGCTGCGTTCCGCTCGCTCCTCCGGCTGCGGGTTAAACGAGTTCCCGCACAAAACACGCTTCGGAACCTCGTCTGGTATCGGACAGAGTCTAGATCTCGTAGTTCGCCTTGGCGTTCAACTCGTCCGGCAGCTCGGCCCGGATCCGCAGCTGCGGGGACTCGATCGTGACGGTCGTATGGGGAGCCACGCTGCGCGTCAGCCACACGTTCGATCCCACTACGGAATCGTGTCCGATGACCGTTCGGCCTCCTAAGACCGTAGCGTTGGCGTAGATCACCACCCGGTCTTCGATGGTCGGATGCCGTTTCATGTTACGCACGAGATTGCCGTCCGCGTCCGTTGGAAAACTGAGCGCTCCGAGCGTGACACCCTGATACAGCTTGACGTGGTTGCCAATATGACACGTCTCGCCCACCACGACGCCGGTACCATGATCGATGAAGAAGTGATGTCCGACCGTCGCGCCGGGGTGGATGTCGATGCCTGTTTCCTTGTGTGCCCATTCGGTCAGCATTCGAGGGATGAACGGGACCCCCAGCACGTGCAGCTCATGGGCCAGCCGGAACACCGTGATGGCCTCGAGTCCCGGATAGCAGAAGATGACTTCGTCCTGGCTGCGGCAGGCCGGGTCGCCATCGAACGCGGATTTCACATCCAATGCCAAAACCGCGCGCAAATCCGGAATGCGCTCGAGGAAGTCGATCGCCATGGCTTGCCCCTTCGCCTCGAAATCGACGTCGTCCAGCCGCGCTTCGGCACCATGGCACACGCGTTCCTCGTGCCGCAACGCGCGGGCGATTTGCGTCGTCAACTTGTCATGCAGGCGGTCGACCAGGTCGCCAACGTGGTAGCGAACATTGCCGATGTGCAGCCCGGTACGGCGGCGATAGCCGGGATAGATGATCTCGCGCAGATCATCCAGCGCTGAAATGACTTCCTCGTAACTGGGCAGCGGCACGTGACCTAAATGGTTGATCGTGGGAACGTCGGAATACGTCCGGACAATCCGTTCGGTCAAATCGGGCAGCTGTTCCTTGAGACGCACATCGGACGCCATAACATGACTCCCTGAGGGGCGAGACAACTGGGTGGCTGGACAACGGGGACGGAAATCCGGCGGAACAGTGCCGTGTCCGCGGAGTAGGCTGAATGCTCCGCACGAGACGTCGCACGGAGCGGAACGATGCGGGGATCGCACCGACGCGGCCTGCGGAGCCGCATCGGGCAGGGAATGGTGCGCGAGGTCCGGGCGTTTAACCCGGACTCGTACAGGAGCACAAGTGCCGTCGCGGTGACCAAAAGCTGCGCATCGGAGCCTTTACGCGATAAAATATCGGGCCTGGAAGGTCTGCGCGGACAGGCCGAGAACGAGGGTAATCCTACGCGGATCCTGGCACCCGTTCAAGTTGGCCTGGATGTTCTTCGGACGCCGATATGTCGGGAGTTTAGGTAATTTCCGATTCGCCCTACGGTACCACGTCGTCTTCATTCTTGGCAGCAGCGAGTTCGCGCTTTGCGGGGTGCGGCGCGTTGAACCGCAGACGGGAACTCTCTATCATCAACCCGGTTGAACAAGGCGGGATGGAACGGCTCGATCTCGCCGGATAACACGTTTCGCCCAGCGGGGTATTCCCGCGTGGGCTTTCCCCCGACTCCTGCCACCTTCCCCCCCCGTAGGCCCGCCGCTCTCTTCGCGCATTGCGTCGTCAGGCCTGGCTGGCGAGTGGAATGAGGCTCGCTTCGAACTTACACACTGCACATGGCAAAGCGACTTAGTCACTACATCACGTTCATTCGCGAGGTCCATCGCACGTTTCACACGACCGGGGCCGTGTTGCCCAGCGGCCAGCATCTGGCTAAGGCGACCATGCGGCCTTTTTTGCGCCGCGAGCGGCCTTCTCGGATCCTTGAGGTGGGCCCGGGCACCGGCGCGTTGACGCAGGAAATCGTGCGGCACCTCAAACCGGGGGACGTATTTGATATCGTCGAATTGAATGATCGGTTCGTCGACTGCCTGCGTCAGCGGTTTGAAGTGGAGCCAGCCTTCCGGCAGTCGGCCGGGCAGTCGACCGTGCACCACGTGGCTTTCCAGGAATTCCAGACCTCAGCGCCCTACGACTTTATCCTCTGCGGCCTGCCGTTCAATAATTTCCCGCAGGGGCTGGTGCGGGACATCTTTCGCCGATTCGACGACGTGCTGGCTCCCCAGGGAGTGCTGTCCTTCTTCGAGTATCTCTGGATTCGCAACATGAAGTCGCTGGTCGCTTCGCGGCTCGAGCGCCGGCGATTGGCGGGTGTCGGTTGCGTATTAGGGTGGTACCTGGATCGCTACGAGTTCCGGCACGACAAGATTTTCATTAACTTTCCGCCTGCCGTCGTCCATCATTTGCGTCTGGGAGAGTCGTCGGATCCTTCGGAGCGGAAGAAGACGACGGGCGCGAAGGACATTGTGGCCGCCTGACGGGGCATGCTGCCGTGACCGCCCCTCGTTTACCGCTGGAACCCATGGATCCTCGGATCACGTCGATCCAGCCGGGGGGTGGCCTGTGCATGCGCATCGAGCTCCTGTGGGGAGGTGTACGCCGCTGGTATCTGCGGACGTTTCACCGTGGGTATGTCGAGCGAATGCGGGCGGCCCGGCAGGGCGATCCGACTGGCTGTCCGCACGAAGTCCTGGACCCCCGCGATCTGAAGTTCTATCGCAACGTCTGCTGCTGTTCGTGGCCACCTGAACTGGATGTCCATGCGTGGCGCGACCGGTTGCCGTTTGCGCGGGCCGGGTTGGGCGAACTGGTGATGTTTGTGGGCTTGTTCAGCGGTCTGGCTGTGGCAAGCTGGTTCATCTTCTGGCCCCTGATGGCCGCCCCACTGCTGGGCATCCTGTTTGTGATGTGGTTCTTCCGCAATCCGCGCCGCGATACCCCTCCTGACGAGGGGGCCGTGGTGTCGCCCGCGGATGGGGTCGTGGTAGCAATCGAGCATGCGGAGCACGATGCGTACGTGGGGGGCCCCGCGGTGACGATCGGGATTTTTCTGAACGTTTTCGACGTTCACGTCAACCGCATGCCCGTGGCGGCGCGGATCATTGGGCTGACCTATCGCCCCGGCAAGTTCTTGAACGCACTGCGGGCGGCCTCGGCCCGCGAGAATGAGCAGCTGGCCATCCGTATCGAAGACCAGTCGCCTCCTCACCGGCGCATGATCATTCGGCAAATCGCCGGTGCGATCGCGCGGCGCATCGTCTGCTGGCTAAGACCCGGCGACGAACTGGTTCGCGGCGAGCTCTTAGGCATGATTAAACTGGGATCACGCACCGAGCTCGTGCTGCCGCACGACGAGCGGTTGGAGATCGTGACGAAGATGGGGCAGCGCGTGCGAGGCGGCGTCAGTATTCTGGCTCGCTATCGGCCGATCGTTCCTGCTCCGCCGGCCGCACCGTGAGCATCGGACCGGCACTTTGCAGGTACAGGGCATCGAGGATCAAGAAATGATGAGGCGCCTGCCAGTCGATCGACACGCGCTCGCGCTGCGGCAAGTCCGCCGCCGTCGGATGATTGCCGTGGCGCCGTCGCTGTTGACCTTGGGCAATGCCGTGTGCGGGTTTGCCTGCATCACGTACGCGGCGAGCATTGGTCCGGAAGAACCGGGACCTTCGAGTCTCTACACCAATCTGCATTTCGCCGCGATGTTCATCTTCGGCGCCATCATCTTCGATGGCCTGGACGGGCCCTTAGCGCGTCTGGCGAAGCAGACGAGCGAATTCGGGGCACAGCTGGACAGTCTGGCGGATGCGATCAGTTTCGGGGTCGCGCCGGCGTTCCTGATGTTGAAATTTTCGCCTGTGCTGCATCCGCGGCTCTGCTGGGGAATCGCGGTGCTGTATATGCTGTGTGCCGTCCTGCGGCTCGCCCGGTTCAACGTCAACAAGGACGACGCTCAGTGGAAGGGAAGTTTTTGCGGGCTTCCGTCGCCGGCGGCGGCCGGAACCATCGCCTCGCTGGTGGTCGTGGGGCCGGGGCTGCTGCGGTGGACTCGCCCCGAGGCGACGGATGCCGTGCGGACGACGGGCGAATTCCTGCTGAAGATTTCCGTCTATTGCCTGCCCGTCGTGACGTTGGCCGTCGCGTGCCTGATGGTGTCCCGCATCCGGTACCCAAAGCCGACGGAGCTGCTACAGGGAAAGCGCAGTTACCGGCACCTGGTCAACGTCATGTTCTTTCTGGTCGTCGTCTTTGCCGTACACGAGCTCGCGATTCCGATCATTCTGCTCTGGTTTGTGATGGCGGCTCCTGTGCGGGCGCTGGCCAACACCATCTTCTTCCGCCAACCACCCCCTGTCTCAGACGGCGCGGTGGTGGAGGGGCGGGCCACCGAGCCGCCGCTCGAGGCATGATCGGCCTGTTAAACGTGCATAAGCCGCGGGGCATTACGTCGCGCGACGCAGTCAATCGGATTCAGGCACTTGTCCGACCGGTCAAGGTGGGACATGCCGGTACTCTGGACCCGCTGGCGACGGGAGTGCTCGTCGTGGCGGTGGGGGGAGCGACGCGGCTGATTGAATACGTCCAGGCTCAGCCGAAGCGCTATGTCGCGCAGTTCCGAATGGGCTGCCGCAGCGATACCGATGACGTGGAAGGTAGCATCCAGGAAGTGCCAGGCGTCGTACCTCCCACTCGCGCCGTGGTGGAGCGCGAACTGGCCTCGTTCGTCGGCCAGATCTCTCAGTTGCCGCCCGCTTACTCGGCGGTAAAAGTGGGAGGGCAGCGCGCCTACGATCGGGCTCGTCGCGGTGAATCCGTGGTCTTGACGCCGCGCGTCGTGCACATTGAGCAACTGGTCTTGCACCGGTACGAGTATCCCTGGTTGGAACTGGAAATTGTCTGCGGGAGTGGCACCTACGTGCGGTCGATCGGACGGGATCTGGGGGAGCGACTGGCGACCGGCGCCATCATGACCGAGCTGGTTCGAACCGCAATCGGTTCGTTCCGACTCGAGGCGGCGCAGTCGCTCGACTCGATGACGCGCGATCACCTCACCGCGTGTCTGCTGCCGCCGCTGTGCGCCCTGGGCGACGGCCCGCGGGTAGTGCTCGGTTCCGAGGAACTCCGGCGCATCGGGCACGGACAGGCGGTACTGCGCACGGGTCATGGCCTGTCAGGATCGATTGCCGGTCTGGCCGAGGACGGGCGTCTGATCGCGGTCCTGCAACCGCTGGACGCGGACCGACTCAGACCGGTTGTGGTGCTGGCGACCTCGACGTCCTGACAGGCACGCTATTCGTCCGCGAGAGATTGTCTCACGCGGAGGCGCAGAGAAGGTGGGTGTGGCACTGGCTCTGCCAGTGCGCCCGTTCATTCCCAGCTGAGGACACTGGCGCCACACCACCCGCGCCCAGTGCCACACCAGTCCGCTCAACCGCCGTGCAGCGCGTAGATGCGCAGGTGCATGTCCGCATGGGCGACGGCCAGCTGAGTGCCGTCGGGAGACAGGCTCATGCCCCGCCCGTCGTGCTTCAGTTTCAGTTGGAAGAACTCAGGGCTGGCGTCACCCTGCCAGAAAAAGAGCCAGCCGCCGCCACCTCCCCCGGACAGGCCGATCCAGAATCCGCCCGGATGGTAGGCCACACCCCACATCGTCCCCTTGGTCTTGTCCTTGGCTTCCAGCACTCCATCGAGCTTGCCTTGCAGATTAACCAGTGCAACGGCCACTTCCCCCACGCCGGCGAATGCATTCGTGACATTCATGATCCCGCCCAGCGCTACCTGCCGTCCATCGCCGCTCAGCGCAATGCACCGCGCCCCGCCGATGTCGGCCCGGAATGTTGTGTCATAGCCGTGGAGTTTTTCCACCGTTACCAGGGTGCGCGGCGCATCCGAATCGAGCGACCAGCAATGCACCACACCGCGCAGATCACAAGAGATCAGTGAAGCGGAATCGGATGCGAAGATCAGGTTGTAGACATGCGCCGCATGGCCCTTGTACTCCCGGACACGTTCGCCGGTGGCCGCATCCCATAACCTCACCTGCCGGTCGTTGCCACAAGTGGCGACATACCGGCCGTCGGGGCTCACAGCGAGGGCGCGAATCCAGCCCTGATGGGCCTCAATCGTCCTCAACGGCCTCGGTGCCTCTCCGGTTGCCGGCCAGAATATGAGACGACCGTCGTAACCCCCGCTGTAGAAGACTTCGCCGTCGGGCGAGGACCCGAGACTCCGCACCCAGCTGTCATGGGCCGCCAGGGACACAACTTTACCGCTGGCCAGCTCGAACCGATGTACCGCATTATCCTCGGCGCCAAAAAAGATGTACCGGGCACGCGGTTCCCAATAACAGGCCGTCAGCGGTCGGCCGTGCGCGTGCTCCCGCCGCAGCACGGTCTGTTTGGGATCGACTTTCACCGGTGTCGATTCCGTCATGCCAGCAGCTCCGAGATCGCCCCCTTCGCCGGGTCCGCGATCGGATAAGTCTGGCCGCCGACCTCGAACTCGCCCGTCGACTCCACGCCGACCGCCTGCAG
>JBFWYF010000346.1:0-7361 GCA_050186685.1 Pirellulaceae bacterium | reverse complement strand
AGGTACGGACCAAACGCCTCCACGAAATCGTCCCACCATCCCTGGGTGGCGCCGGGCTGAACCGAATCGTAGCGCCGGTTGTCCATGCGCCGACCGGATTGCAGGCGCATGTCCAGGTTGCTCTTGCGTGCGCCGGCCGCCGCAGTCGTGTGCGAATAGTGCAGGATATTGGCGTGGACGCGATGATCGTAGGCCACCTGCTGCAGGGCATAGAATTCGTCCACGCGGTCCGGGAGTCCATAGCTGTTCATCTCGCACAGGAACGACGCCCGCCGTGGCAACTGGACGGGCAGAACAGTCAACTCCACGGGGACCGATCGGCCATCCGAAAGGGAAAGGCGCCCGTTTCGAGTGCCGGGCCGTGCGTCAAACGGGACATAGACGTCGACGAAAACAGACTGATCCTGGTCCGGGGCGAGACGGATCGTCTCGTCGAGCGGCAGCAGAGGATCGGGTATGCGCCGTCCGCCGGCGGGAACATAAACGGCCTGAAACAAGTCGACGCGCCAGGCGACGTCCAATTGGCAGCGGACGGCGACGTCACTCGATCCGCGTGCCAGAACCTGAAAACCGACCACCTCCCCGGCGGCAGCCGTCAACCGGATGGCGTGACCATCGAAGATCGAATTATGCGTGCGATAGTCCGCTGGCAAGTCGCCAACCGGTTTACCGTTCTGATCGTACTTATCGGTAACGGGAACAACCGCCACGTCGGCCACGGCGGGATGGGTCGCTGGTCGCCAGGTCACCGTGGGAAGAGCGGGTGCCTCGAACGAGAACAGCTCTCCCTGGACCACGGCGGCAGCCGATCTTTGCCCCGTACGACTGATCGTGACGACAGCCACCGCATGCATCCCGGGTTGTGTCACGGATGTGGGCAGATCCCGCAGCGGGATCAATTGGCTTGAACCGGGGCGAACCAGCGGGAGGTTGTGGCGTCCCAGGAGTTGGCCATCGACCTGGACTTCGTACGCAAAGCCACTTGACGGAGCTTGAAGCGTCATTTGAGCCGTCGTCGCATCGACGGGCGACAACTTCAAGCCAGTCGGCGGCAGGGGAACCTCATCGGGCTGGTCGTCCACGTCGACGACGAGCCACGGCTGCTGGCCCGACTGTTCGCGCGAGAAAATCGACGGGTTGCGGCCGTAGTCCGCTTCGTGCTCATGGACCGCCAGTCCAAAGGCGACGCCCGTCGCCAGGGCATGGACCATGTCAGGGAGAACTTCCCAATGGTAGGCGCCGTCCCGGACGACGGATGCTGCCGGAGCAGTCAGCGTAAAGGAGTTTCCGCCCGACGCCGCAGGGAATCGTGCGCCGGCGTAGCCCCAGCCTTCCACGCCCTCGGCGCCCGACTTCAGGCCCGTCGATTCCATTTCGCTCCACGGAGTCGCGATCGTGGAAATCGTAACACCCGAGATCGTCTGTGTGGCCGCACGGCAGACGAGTTCCGCATGTTTCACTCGCCTGCCGCGAATCGCTTCCACGTTGAAGCTCATCGCCACGATGTGCTGGTTTCCCTTAATGCGGATCCGAGCTTACCGGCCGGCGTTGTTCGACCATTCCCCATCGACCATCACGATGGAATTGTCCTGCGTGACAGGCAGCCGCACTGTCTCGGCTTGCACATTGGGGACCACCAGCATGCAGATCAGCGGAACGAGGAATCGCTTGGCCACGAGATACCCTTCATGCGTGAGACTGGCTGCGGGGAACAGGACGAATCGGCCGCGGTGAGGTTGCCGCCTGCCACCGCTTCGGTTCAAATTATGCCGTGCGTCGTCGGGCGCATAGCACTCCTGTTCTGACTGGAAGTTGATTCCGGGGCGAAATTCATGGTGCGAGCGGTCGGATCCCGCGGTGCGGGGCGCGTATTGTTACGGGGCGTGGTAGGTTGGATGTGCCTGGCGACGGCCTGGGCTCCGGCAGCGGAACGTCCGCCGGCATTCGCAGTTCCGTCGACGACGCCGGGTGCGGTGACTGGAGAACGGGCAGCGAGTGACACGGTCGCGGTGGAGTGGTCCCGCTATCGTTCTGTGACGCGACATCCCCTGACGGCTGAGGCGGTCGACTGGACAGTCGTCTGCTTTCTCGGCAACGAATGCCCGCTGGCGCGCTTGTACGCGGAACGGCTGGCGGCGCTGGCAGCGGAATTCGGTCCGCGCGGCGTACGTTTTGTCGGCGTGAACAGCAATCCGCAGGATTCGCCCGCCGAGATCCAGCAATATGCCGACCAGCATGGCATCCCCTTTCCGATCCTGAAAGATGCCGACCAGTCGCTGTTGGATCTTTTCCAGGCCACGCGCACCCCGGAAGTGTTCGTCGTCGATGCGTCGTCCCGCGTCGTGTACGGGGGGCGCATCGACGATCAGTACGAGCCGGGGATCGTGCGACCTGATCCGACACGACATGACTTGCGCGCGGCGCTCACGGCGTTGCTGTCGGCGAGTCCGGTACCCACCGCGCGGACCGTCGCCGTGGGGTGTCTGATCACCCGCTTGAATCGCGAGCCGGCCCCGGCCGGAACCGCGACCGTCACTTTTGCGCGCGACGTGGCACCGATCTTGAACCAGCGTTGCGTCGAATGCCATCGAGCCGGCGAGATCGGCCCGTTTGCGCTGACCGACTACGACGAAGTGGTGGGTTGGTCTCAGATGATTCTGGAGGTAATCGAACAGGGGCGAATGCCGCCTTGGCACGCCGACCCGGCACACGGCAAGTTCGTGGGCGAGCGACGAATGCCGGCCGAGGAGCGAACGGTGCTGCGGGAGTGGGTGCGACAGAATATGCCCCGAGGCGAGCTGGACGAGTTGCCGGCGCCGCCCGCCTGGAGTCGTGGCTGGCATTTGCCGGAGCCACCCGATGTAGAGCTGACGATGCGCGAGAAGCCCTTCGCGGTGCCGCCCAGTGGCACGATCGACTACCAGTATTTTGTCGTCGATCCGGGTTGGACCGAAGACCGCTGGGTTCACGCAGCCCAGGTCATTCCGGGCGATGCCGCGGTGGTGCACCACGCGATTGTGTTCGTGCGACCGCCGGATGGAGCGGAGTCGTCGGGAATTGGCTGGATGGGGGCCTACGTGCCAGGTCAGCGGACGATGCCCTTGCCTGCCGGTTACGCGCGGCGGATTCCCGCGGGGTCCAAGCTCGTTTTTCAGATGCACTACACGCCCAATGGCCGCGCCTCGTCGGACCGGACGCGTGTGGGCGTGTGGTTCGCCAATCCGGACGACGTGACCCACGAAGTGTTTACGCGAGTCGCACTCAACCACGACTTCGAGATTCCTCCGGGTGCCGATGACCATCCGGTGCGCATGCGGCTCGAGGGGTTCGCCCGCCAGTCGCAGTTGCTCGGCGTCATGCCGCATATGCACCTGCGCGGCAAGTCCTTCCGGCTCGAGGCACAAGGTACAGGCGAACGGCAAGTACTGGTGTCCGTGCCTCGCTATGACTTCAATTGGCAGCACTGGTACCAGTTCGAGTCGTCGCTGCCGCTCGCGCCCATCGAAGCGTTGGAGATGGAAGTACGCTTTGACAACTCCGCGTCCAACCCCGTCAATCCCGCTCCGGACGAGTACGTGACGTGGGGCGACCAGACGTGGAACGAAATGGCGGTCGCCTTCCTGGACGTCGCCCATCCGAGGGGCGCACCGCACATCCCGGTCGAGCCTGCCCGCACGGACGCCCAGCGGAAGGCGGCTGAAGCGGAGCGCCAGCGGGCGCTCGAGCGGCGCGTGACGGAGTTCCTTACGAAAATGGATCGCGACGGCGATGGAGCGGTCGTGCGCGACGAGACGCCGGCGTCGTTTCAGCGGTTCGGGTTCCGCCAGATGGACAACGATGGGAATGGTCGGCTGGACCGCACTGAGATCGAAGCGGCCGCGGCACGCAGCCTATGAATCGCCGCGACATCTGGTGGGGTTTCAGCGAGAGGCTGTTCGGCTGGTGGGCCGATCGACCGGCACTCCAGAGTGTCGTCGTGATCGTTTTGTCACTGGCCGCGGTGGGCGGATATCTCTACCCGCAACAGGTGCGGGAGATCGTCGGCATTCCGTCGCGCGAGCCGGCACGCCGGGAACGATCGGCGCGCCGGCCGACCCCGCCGGCCAGCCAGCGAGCCCAGCCAGCCGGAGTCCGCCCGTTTCAGGTAGGTGGCGGCGATTGCGTCGTCATCGCCCGCAGTCCCAGGTTCTTCACTTCCGCCGGTTTGACGGCCATCCGGAGTGCCGTCGCCGAACTCGAATCACTTCCCCAAGTCCAAAGCGTCTTGTGGCTGGACAACGTGCCCGGTTTGAACCTGTTCGGATTGCCAGAGTCGGTGCTCCCGCATTCGCAGGCTTCGGATCGGCAAATGGAGAAAGGGCGTGAGCGTGCCCTAGGCAATCCGCTGGTAGTCGGGCAGCTGATCTCGCCCGACGGCCAGACACTCGTGCTGCATTTGCGTCTCGACTGGTTTCACGTGACGAGCGACGAAGCGTGTACGACGGCGATTCGCGAGACGGCGGAACAAGGTGCCGCGGTGATGCCCGACGCGCAGATCCAGTTCCAGGTCACCGGGCCCGCGCCGTTGCATTTGATGACGATCAACAGCCATCTCCGCGATTCGTTGCGCTACCAGCTGATCGGCTACAGCATCATGCTGCTCTCGGCGCTGGTGCTGTTCCGCGGCCTGTCGGCGGTGACGATCGTGGCCATCGCGCCTGCCGCGGGCGTATTCTGGACGATGGGATGCCTCCGCTACTTCAACTTGCAGGACAATCCGTTCAATGATGTCATCGTACCGGTCCTGATCAGCCTCGTCGGGCTCACCGACTCGGTGCATTTGATGGCCGAGATCCGCCATCAGCGGGCCGCGGGGCTCGACGTGCGTCAAGCCGCTCGGCGCGGCACCGCACGGGTCGGTCTCGCCTGCGTGTTGACGAGCTTGACGACCGCGATTGGTTTTGTGTGCCTGCAGTGGGCCCATCACGAAATCGTGCGCGAGTTCGGCTGGTGCTGCATGCTGGGGGTCGCGCTGACGCTGATCAGTGTCCTGACCATCGTGCCCCTTGGATGCCGTTCCTGGCTGGGCCGCGGATTGCACGTCGGGCTCGGCACCAGCCTGGTCGACGGCCAGCTGCGGCGCATCGAGCCGGTGATTGCCTGGATCCTGCGGCATGACCGGCTGATGGCGTGGACCGCGATCGGCGTGACGGCCATTCTGTCGCTGATCTCGCTGCAACTGGAGCCCGACGAACGACGCTACAGCGGGCTCAGCGAGTCGGGCGAGGCCGCCCAGGCGCTGCGGCACCTCGACCAGGCACTAGGAGGACTCGAGTTCGGCGTCGTGAATGTGACCTGGCAGAACTCCGTGCCCGACGGCGAGTTGCTGGAGGTGCTGCAGGCCGTTCAGCGCGTGCTGGCCGACGAGCCGCTGCTTGGTCATCCCTTGGGACTCACTCAGTTGCTATCGGCGCTGCCCGGCGAGGGAATGCCAGCGGAACGCATGACGCTGCTCGAGCTTCTGCCACCTGCCCTGAAACGCGCGTTCTACAACCCCGAGCAGCGGATCGCCACAATCCAGTTCCGAGTGCAGGATCTCGGCATTGCTCGGTATGGACCGGTATTTCAACGCGTCGAATCGGCGCTGCAAACGATCCACCGCCAGCATCCTGATTTCGAGTTGGCGCTGAGCGGTGAAGCCGTCTGGCGCTGGCAGAACGTCTATCGCGTGGTTACGGACTTGGCGAAGAGCCTCGGCAGCGCCGGCATCGTCATCTGGATTGTGATGACGCTTGCCTACGGATCGATCCGCATTGGTTTGATTTCCGTTGTGCCTAATCTGTTTCCTCTGGCCGTCACCGGCACGATGTTGGTGCTGACGGGGCAGTATCTCGAGCTGCCCACCGTATGCGTGTTCACGATCTGCGCGGGGATTGCGGTCGACGACACGATTCACTTTCTAACGCGATATGTGGAGGAGCGTGCGGCCGGTGGCACGCATCGGGAAGTGATTCAGCGAGCGTTCTCCGGAGTTGGCACCGCCATGCTCATGACGACAATCGTGCTGGTCGCCGGCATGCTGACAGCCGTGGCCGGCGACGCCCGCGATGCGCGGCTGTTTGGCACCATGGGGGCCATCACGCTGCTCACAGCACTGTTCGGCGATGTCCTGCTGTTGCCCGCCCTGCTCAGCCGATATGCTCCGGTTTCCTGGGACGTGACGGCACCTCCGACGGGGGCCCTTGTGGCACGGAACGATGAGGACCGAGCCGCCCCGCTGATCGATCAGCTGCAGCGGTAGTGATCGTTTCAGCGACGGAACGCTAGTTGATACGAGGAAAGCGACTTTTTCGAAAACCCTGCCTGGTAGGCCGCCGAAACGATGACGAAACGTATCTGTCTGGTAACTGGAGCGGGGCGCGGCATCGGCCGCGCCGTAGCGTGCGTACTGGCGGCCGCTGGCCACCGCCTGGCACTCGTCGCGCGTACCGCCGCGGAGTTGGATGAAGTCCAGGACGAGGTGCGCCGCATGCGGGCCGAGGCCATGACGATTCCAGCCGACCTGGCGGACCGTCACGCACCACGTCAAATCCTGTCGGCTGTTCAGACCGCGTGGGGACCGGTCGAAGTCCTGGTTAACAACGCCGGCGTCGGCAGCAGCGGAAACCCGAAGCCCCTGGTCGATTTCGAGGACGACTTCTGGGACCACACTTTCACGCTGAACGTCACGGCTCCTTATCTGCTCATGAAACTCGCCCTCCCGGACATGTTGCGAGCGGGCTGGGGCCGGATCATTAATATCGCGTCAATCAACGCGCGCGTCCCCGCGCTGCACGGCGCTGCCTACGTGGCGAGCAAACATGCGTTGGCGGGACTGACCAAAGTGGCGGCCCGGGAGTATGCCGATCGCGGTATCACGTGCAACGCCGTCTGTCCCGGCGTGACGGCAACGCGGATGAACGACAAGCGGCTGGAATACGATTCGCAGCGGCTGCACAAGTCGGTGGCTCAGCTGGAGCTTGAGGCCTCGCCGTTGGGCCGCCGGATCCTGCCGGACGAAGTCGCGGCCGTAGTGGCGTTTCTGGCCAGCGATGCCGCAGGCGCAGTCAACGGCCAGTGCATCAACGTCTGCGGTGGCACGGTGATGTGCTGAAGCTGGGCTTGGGGCTTGGGGCTTGAGGCTTAGGGCTTAGGGCTTAGGGCTTAGGGCTAGCCTCAAGCCTGAAGCCTCAAGCCTCAAGCCCCAAGCCTCAAGCCGAAGCGCAGGTCGGTCGCTAACTATGACATTCCTCCCCCCCGACAACGACGACGCCGGGGACGGCTGGCGGGCTCAGGGGCGGCTGCGCGACGACACCCTCTACCTGAACCACGGCTCCGTTGGT
>JBFWYF010000345.1:0-7393 GCA_050186685.1 Pirellulaceae bacterium | reverse complement strand
CCCCACGATTACCTATCGCGGTTGGGACCAGACATCCGGGACAAGCGGCGGTACGGCGGACACTTCCGCGAACGGTGGCAGCACGCCTTTCAGTGCTGCGACCCGCTCCGCGCACCTGGTTGTGACGGATGTCAATGACGCCCCGACCCTTGTCCAGACTTCCGTCACGCTGAATCCTGTGCCGGCCGCCAACGAGGATATGACGGCGCTGAATGCCCCCGTATTCCTCGTCAGCAGTTTCCGCACTGCGAGCGATGTCGACATACCGACAAATTCGCTCGGGATTGCCGTCACCGGATTGACGAAGCGCAGCGGTGGAGCATGGGAGTTCTCTGTCAACGGTGGCGCGAGTTTCTCGGCCATTCCGGCCAGCATCAGTGAGTCGCAGGCGCTGCTGCTGCGTCCCGCGGATTTGCTACGGTATCTGCCCGACCAACAGAACGGCGAGGTGGCGACGATTACCTACCTGGCGTGGGATCAGACATCACATTCAGCCGGTACGCAGGTGGATTTGACCGGTGCCTCCGCGACCGGTGGCACGTCTGCCTTCAGCGATCGGACCGGAGTGAAACAAACCGCATCGCTGACTGTGAGCTCCATCAATGATGCTCCCGTCGCCGTCGATGATAACGGTGGTACGGATGAAGACACGGCGGTGACCATTACCGTGCTGGCGAATGACGTCGAAGTCGATCTGAACCAGACGTTGGACGCGAGTTACATCGTCGGCTTCGATGCGACGAGTTCCGCTGGCGCCACGATCACGCGGAACGCGGACGGGACCTTCCGTTATGATCCCACCGCAGCGCCCAATCTGCAGCGTCTGGCGCCGAGCGGTCCGCTCTCCCAGACTCAGTTGCTGGATTCGTTCACCTACACCCTTTCCGACGGGCAGTCGACTCCCGTGTCGGCGACCGTGCGCGTCCTGGTCACTGGAAAGGACGACGCACCGCTGCCACAGAATGACCCCGGCGCCACCAATCAGGCACTTTTCCGCACGACGCAGAATGCGTTGTTGAACATTCCTTCCTCAGCGCTGCTCGACAACGATGTCGACGACTTTGGCGACACGCTGCGTGTCGTGAGCATCGCGCCGCTGGCCGGAACTCTGGGATCGGTGTCGGCCGTCAGCAGTGGCGGGACTGTGACCCAGGTCGACTACAATCCGGGAACCGCCTTCCGCCACTTGCCGCTCGGAGTGGCCGCGATGGATCAGTTTCTCTACACGGTGAGCGATCAGAACGGAGTCACGCGGAGCGCTACTGTCACCGTCACGGTCGACGGTTTGAACGACGCTCCCGAAGCGCTGAACGATCAGTTCAGCGCACCCGCAAACCTGCAGTTGAATACACAGCGTCCGGGAGTCCTCGGGACAGGTGCTTCACGCGATAACGATCCGGACGATGGTGAAACGAACACCTTGTCCGTGATCCCGCAGGACCTGACCAGCAATCGCGGTGCGCCGGTGACGGTTCGTAGCGATGGGTCGTTCACTTACGATCCGCGAGGCGTTCAAGCGTTTCGAGCGTTACGGCCGGGGCAGACGTTGCAGGACACGTTTGTTTATCGCGTCAAGGATCTCCCGTTGAATGGCGCGAACCAATTCCTCGAGGATACAGCGACGGTTACCGTTACGGTTACTGGCGTAAACGATGCACCCCAGGCTGTGGCGGACACGGCATTTGGTCCTGCCCATGAGAACCAGCTGCTATCCATCGCCGCGCCGGGCGTGCTCGCTAATGACAGCGATGTGGACGGCGACGCGATCCAGGCCCGCGCGTTCACCGGGACGAGCAGTCTCGGAGCCGCCGTAACGCTGACCAGTGACGGTAGTTTCCAATACGATCCGCGCGGAGTTGCGGCTTTCCAGCAGATGCGTACCGGCCAGTCGCTGACCGACTTTTTTGCGTATTCGATTGAGGATGTGCCCGGGCAGTTGAGTGCCTCCCAGTCCGTCGCGACCGTGACCATTGTGGTAAACGGTCAAAATGATGCCCCGCTGGCAGTCAATGATTCCTATGTCAATTCGCCAATCGATGAAGACGCCGTACTCACCGTGCCCGCCGCCAGTGGACTGGCGGTGAACGATTCCGATGAAGAAGGGGACGCGTTCAGCGTCGTCGTTGTACCGACCCAAAGCGCTGCCGGTGCAACCATTACGTTGAACGCTGACGGCAGCTTCGCATACGATCCGCGCTCGTCGAACACGCTACAGCGATTGGCGGCCGGAGCCACCGCCACGGATACGTTTACTTATCTGTTGCGAGACTCCGCAGGTAACGTGTCGTCGGCAGGTACGGTTTCGGTGCGTGTCTCGGGAACGAACGATGCTCCCGTCCCGGCCAATGACGACCTCGCCACATCAGGCGGAACGTTACAGACCGATGAGGACTCGGCACTCGTCATTCAAGAAAGCACGCTTGTCGCCAACGATACGGACGATTTCGGCAACACGTTCTCGTTGATCAGCATTGACACGCTCAATACCAAGGGTTCGGTCACACTGCAATTGGACTTGGCAGGATCGCGAATCACCTATTTCCCCAATAGCCAGTTCGACTCCTTGAAGCTGGGGGAACAAGCGACGGACGTCTTTACGTACACGATTCGCGATCAGGATCGCTTGACGGGTACCGCGACCGTGACCGTCACGATTACCGGAACCAACGATACGCCGATTGCCAATCCGGATTCGTACACCATCGATGAAGATTCCGTGCTCAACGTGGCCGGCGTCGGAGTCTTGTTCAACGACACGGATGCGGAGGGAGACGTCATCACGACCCTCGCCATCACGACAAGCAGCACGCTGGGCGCATTGGTTACGATCAACGCTGACGGGACGTTCACATACGATCCCACGGCCGTAGAAGCAGCCCAGGCATTGGATGCCGGCGGTAGCTTGCAAGACACTTTTGCCTACACAGTAACCGATGGAGCGACTCAGGCCACGGGTATCGTGATGATGACCATCACGGGGCGCAATGACGCGCCTCGTCCCGGCACGGACACCTATGCCGTATCGGAGGAAGGGACGCTCAACGTCAGCCTGGCCGAGGGATTATTGTCGAACGATGTAGATCCCGAAGGTCATGCCATGCAAGCGAGCCTCGAGTCGTCGCCGCTCCATGGCTCGGTAACTGTTAATTCCGATGGAACCCTGACATACTCGCCGACCAAAGACTTCTTCGGGACCGACACGTTCCGGTACCGAGTAAGTGATGCCAGCAGCAGTTCCGTGGGGACCGTGACGATTCAGGTCACGGGGACGAACGACTCACCCGTCGCTGCAGGCGATTCTTACACGGTCAATCAGGACTCGTCGCTGGTCGTTAGTGCTTCGAATGGGTTACTCGTAAACGACTCGGACGTGGACCAAGAGCCCCTCCGGGCACGGCGTTTGAGCGGTCCATCACGGGGTACGGTTTCGGTCAACAACGACGGTTCGTTCACGTACACGCCGCAGCCAGGATTCTTCGGCACGGACACATTCCAGTACCAGGCATTCGACTCCGCTGGAGCCGCTTCCACGGCCACGGTGACCATCAACGTGCTGAACACGCGACCGTGGCGCAATCCGCAGAACGCCTTGGACGTCAGCGGAGATGGGTTCGTCACGCCTCAGGACGTGCTCCTGATCGTCAATTACTTGAATGCAAATGGGCCAGGGCCTGTCCCGACACCCGCACCGATGCCGCCGCCGTACCGCGACACGAACGGCGACAATTTCATCACGCCCAACGACGCTCTGCTGGTGATCAATTTCCTGAACCAGTCGGTCGGCGGAGGGGAAGGGGAATCGTCGTCCGCCGACGAGGCGGCCGCACCGCTGGGTTCGAGCACGGTCCTGGCAAACGCCGCTTCAGCCCTCGGGCAGCCCGTGGCGAAGCTTGCTACGCCGGCGATTGAACGATCAGCCGTCGAGTTCGTTGACGAAGTGTTTGGCGACAGCGAGCCCGGCGCTGGCCTCGCCAGCGCCACGGCGGGTGTGGCCGGGGTTCGGTCGACGAGCGATGAGGAGGACGCGGAGGACGAAATGTCATCGCTGATCGAAGAGCTCGCGGCCCAATCCGCGCAAGACGACCGCGACTCCATCTTCGGGTGGCTCGGTCGCTAGAAAGTCGCCAGAGTGGCCCGCTCGGCCCGGACTGATTCCAGCGCGGACTCAGAACGCAGAGTCGAACTCTTACGAGTTCCGCTACGGCAGGGCACTACAAACTGGGCACATCGTTCGCTGCCTGAGTCTGCTAAACTGCAGACAAGAGGTGGTGGCGATGTGGTCGTGGCTGACTAGGTTCATTCGATCGCGGGTACTGAGCGACGCGGAATACGAGCGGGAACGCGCGGCTATCCTGGCTCGAGCGCCGGTGCCGATCATCTGGTTGTTCGGCAAGACGGGCAGCGGCAAGACGTCGATCATCCGTTACCTGACGGGTGCTACGGAAGCGGAGATTGGCGACGGTTTCCGCCCTCAAACGCGTTCGTCCCGCAAATACGTGTTTCCGGCGGAACGCGAGCCGCTCGTCGAATTCCTCGACACGCGCGGGTTGGGCGAGGTGCACTATGACCCGGCCGAAGACATCGAGGCGTTCCAGCATGGCAGCCACGTGGTGGTGGTTACGGTGCGAGCCCGCGACCAGGCTCTCGAAGAAGTCCTGGTGCCCCTCCGGGAGATCCGGCACGCCCGGCCCGAGCGCCCTGTGCTGCTCGCGTTGACTCGCCTGCATGACTTCTATCCCGGGCATCAGCATCCGGACACCGATCCGTTCCGCACCGCTTCGATTCCCGATACGGTGCCCGAGTCGCTACAGCAAGCATTGCGTCAGCAGCAGGAACGATTTGCGGGCCTGGTCGATCGCATCGTGCCGCTCGACCTGACACGGCCGGAGGATGGCTTCCGCGAGCCGGAGTTCGGCGGAAAGAGATTGGGCGACGCCCTGGTCGAGTTGCTGCCGGCCGCCTATCGCCAGACGATCCTCCAGCTGCAGGGCGCCATGCGATCGTTGCGCGACTTGAATGAACGTCGCGCGATGCCCTACATCGTCAGCTCGAGCATGTTAGCAGCCACGGCCGGTGCCGTTCCCGTACCCTGGGTGGATATGCCCCTGGTGCTGGCCATTCAGACTCACTTGGTTTACCGGCTGGGCGCCATCTACGGTCAGAAGATCGATCGGCACTCGGTGCTGTCTGCCCTGGGACCGCTTGGAGGCCGGATTGCGCTGAGGCAAGTGGTGCGGGAATCTCTGAAGGCGATTCCCTGGGTCGGGACGGCAGCCAATGCGGCGCTGGCGTATGCCAGTACGTTCGCACTGGGGAAGGCCTGCTGCTGGTACTTCGGCCAGCTGCGGCTGGGAAATGCTCCCTCGGCCGAACAATTGAAGGACATCTGGAAAGAACAATTGCAGCAAGCTGCGACCGCGTGGCGACCGGCACCTCCCTCCTCGACGAAAACGGGAGAGCCGACATGAGCCGCTGGCGCTCGGTCGTGGTTTCTTTGTTATTTTCCGTGCCGGTGCTTCTGCTGGTCGCATTCGGCGCCTACGCGTTGTGGGAAACGGGCCGAGCGGTGTGGCTCCTGTGGCTTTTCCCGCTCTGCTGGACGGCGGCCTGGCTGTTGCTGCGGTTTCGCCCCCGACGAAAGGACGCAACGGCCGGTCGAGAGCCACCACCGGTCCACTGGACGCCCACCGATCGAGCTGCTTTCGAATTGGTTCGACAAGAGCAGCAAGCGATCAGCAGCATCGCGGTTGCCGAATTGAGCAACCCCCACTACTACCTGCAATCGGCGCTCGACTTGTCGCTGAAGATCGCGCAGCATTACCATCCGCGGTCGTCGGATCCGGTCAGTTCCCTGACCGTCGTGGAGGTGCTGGCCGCCGCCCAGCTCGCCCTGGAGGACATGTCCGACTGGATGCATCACAACGTGCCCGGCAGCCATCTGCTGACGATCCGCCACTGGCGGGCATTGAGCCACGCCCCGCGATGGATCCAGGTGGCAAGCGACGTGTCATGGCTGCTAACCCTTTTGTGGAATCCCCTGAACCTGCCACGCTGGCTGGCGACGAGGTTTGCCACCACCTCGGCCACGCAGGAGATCGAAGCCAGTCTGCTCGGGGCGTTCTACTGCGAATTCCTGCATAACGTTGGACTGTACTGCATCGAGATGAACAGCGGTCGATTGCGCGGAGGAGCGGGACGGAATCGGGCCGCCTTGGAACGGCTGCGCCAGCGAATGCACGGAGCCGAGCGGGAGGCGCCGGTGGCCGACGTAACTCCTCCAGCAGGGACCTCGGCGCCCCGAGCGGCAAACCAGCCGAACGAGGCTGCCGATGCGCGAATCGCACTGATTGGACAAGTGAACGCCGGCAAGTCGAGCCTGATCAACGCGCTGCTGGGTGAAAATCGCGCCCGGTGCGGCGTGCTGTCGACTACGTCTGCCTTAGAAAAATTCCAATACACGCTGGGCCAGCGCGAGCACTTTGAGCTGTGGGACACTCCCGGTTATGGCAGTGCCGAATTGTCGCCGCGCCAGCGGCAAGCGATACGCGAGGCATGGGGAGAGGCCGATCTCGTCTTGCTGGTCATGGACGTTACGAGTCCCGCCCGCGCGGCGGATTGGCGGACCTTTCGCGACGTGGTCGCCTGGTATGAAGCCGAGTCCCGGTTAAAGCCGCCCCGTGTGATCGGCGTGCTGACCCACATCGACGGCCTGGCACCTGTCCTGGAATGGCAGCCGCCGTATGACTGGAACCGGCCGAGCCGACCGAAAGAGCGCTCGATTCGTGCCGCAGTCGAGTATGCCGAACAGGTATTTTCGGGTCAACTGGATGCCATCATTCCCGTCTGCACGGACGGCGATCGCGAGCGGGTATACGGCGTGACGGAGTGGCTGTTGCCAGCGGTTGTGGCCCTGCTGCCGGAAGCGAAGGCGTCGCTGGTAGTTCGCACGCTGCATCAAGACGCCGATGCCGAAAGGCTGCGTCAACTGGTACGGCAGATTCAGGGAGCGGGTGCCAAGCTGCTCGGCGCGCTGCTGCAGTATAAGTTGGAGCCTAGGCCCTAAGGTCAATCCGGAACGCCGGAGCCCCTCGATCCAGCCCTGGCCCCGCGGACCAGGAACGAGGACTTGAGGAATCGCGGTAATCGAAGACGTCATGCGCATCATGCAGCTCATTTCGGGCCAAGGTGTCAATGGCGCCGTGCTTCAATGCCAGGCGCTCGTGCGCGCCCTGTGCGCTCGCGGCCATGACGTCACGCTCGTGTGCCGCCCCGATTCCTGGACCAGCCAACAGTACGATAACTTCCCCGCGGTTCGGTTGGAGACAAACCGGCTCCGCCGGTGGTCCGTCGGCGATCTCCGGCGCGTTGCCGGCTGGGTCCGCGAGCGGCAGAT
>JBFWYF010000344.1:0-7396 GCA_050186685.1 Pirellulaceae bacterium | reverse complement strand
ATTGAGCTGAATGCGGAGGCGAAGTACACGACGGAAGCCCGGTCGCTCGCCATCCTGCGGCATTCCCCGATCCACGCCGCCGAGCCGAACGACGCACCCGCGCCGGTCTAACGAGCGTGACCATCGTCTGCACCGAGTGGTGCACCGGGAGTGTTCCGCCGGGACCCGGGGGCCTCTGCATCTTTCGGTTGTGGATCTCGGGACAGCTCGTACCATACGGGCGGGCCGGCCTGAACCGCACGGGCCATTCTCTGCTTTTCGACAACCGCGCTGAGCAAGAGACAGTCAGCATGCTCGCCTGCTGACCTTCATTGCCTGCACAAATTTTCACGATGACCGTTTGCGGGCCAGCATTGCACGGCCAGAAGCTTGGCATGCCGAATGCAACTTTTGCGAATGGGTAAGCGCCCACGTCGGGGCGATCTTGCTTGATCGATCTCATCGCGGCGGACTCGTGAGTGGCGTATTGCCTCGGTTGGGCATGGCGCGGGCCGGCGCGGATGAAATGGGGAGGTTGCAATGGGGAAATTGGCCAGCGTAATCATCGTCTTGTTGCTCGTGCTGGGAGTGGTTGGTTGGTGGCGGGACTGGTTCGATTTGTCGGCCCGCCGGGAGCCAGCGCGCGAGGAATTGAAGGTTGAGTTCACCGTCGATGCGGGTCGGGTCCGGTCGGATGCCGACGCGGTCCAGGCCCATACCAATGAATTGGGAGCGGAAGTCAGCGAACAGCTCGAAGGCCTGACGGGACGAAACTAAGGCCCTGGGCTTCTCCGGGGTACCGGGCAAGGGACATGGGAACCGTTTCGCGGTCAGTCATGTTGGCTGGAAATCTAGGTGCCGGAGTTTGTCGCAGGACGCAGGGACCGCGCCGGAAGCGAAAGGTGGGACCTATGCGGGTGAAGCCCGAATCCGATCGATGGCGGGGCGACGATCTGGCCTTCCAGCCCTCGGCGCGACCCACCCTGGGCGTCGAGCTGGAACTCCAGATACTCGACCGCGAGTCGGGTGACCTGGCCCCCGGGGCGGTGCGCATCCTGGAGGCTTGCCGCGAGGAATCACTCGCTGGAGCGTCGGCCGAACTGATGCAGACGATGATCGAGATCAAGACGGGAGTTTGTGCCGACGCCAAGGAAGTCCAACAGCAACTGGTTCCTCAGTTGCGAAAGTTGCGGAATCTGGCCACATCCATGGGATATGAGTTGGCGTTGTCCGGCACGCACCCGTTTCACCGCATGGGTGGCAGCGTCGTCTTTCCGGATGAACGTTATAAGCAGATCCAGGGGCGGCTGGCATGGATGATTCACCAGCGAGTCGTATTTGGAATGCACATCCATGTCGGCGTGCCAACGGGCGAGATGGCGATCGGCATTATCAATGTGCTCGTGCAGTACTTGCCGCACCTTCTGGCACTCTCGGCAAATTCTCCGTTCTGGCAAGGGATCGATACGGGGCTGGCCTCGTGCCGCACCGCGTTATACCGGTCGCTGCCTCACGCCGGCGTGCCTCGATACTTTCCCCACTGGAAGGATTTTCGAACATTTTTGCGCGTCATGAGGGATTGTCGCGCGATTGAGTCGCCCAAAGATATTTATTGGGACATCCGTCCTCGGCCCGAGTTGGGAACGATCGAGTTCCGCGTGTGCGACATGCCTGCCGATCTGAGTACGGTCCTGGGGATCGTGGCGCTGACGCGCTCGCTGGTGGTTTCGACTCGCCACCTGCTGGAGGAACGCCCGCACCTGAGACGAGGCGACATGCGGCGGCATTGGATTGCGGTGGAGAACAAGTGGCTGGCGACCCGGTACGGCATGGGGGCCATGTACATTCGCACGCCGGGGGGCAAGCGACGGCCGCTAGCGCATGACGTGAACGAATTGATATCCCGGTTGCTCCCGTTCGCCCGCGAGACAGGGGATGCAACGTATCTCGGTGCGTTACAGCCGGTCGAGAAATTCGAATCGGGCGCTGCCTGGCAGCGTCGTGTCTTCCGCGAATCAGGCGATTGGCGGGAGCTGATGCGCCAATTAACCGCTCGGCTCGCCAACGATCTGGACAGTCTGGCTGCTGGGATGTCCCCGTCCGGGCGACTCCCGCCGGCTGGGGATGGAATCGCCATTCCCTTGGGTTTTCGGGAAGGGCTCAGCACGGCCGATGCGCCATGACCTAACGGGAGGTGAGGACCCGGGCAAATTCACGACCACTGCGAGATCGAACGCAGCCAATTTCCCGGCCAGGACTGGCACCGCGGCGCGCCAGAACCGGTCGGATTTGAGAAGAAAGGAATTCAACATGTCGAGCCCCATGACGGAAAGCAAGTTGCGGGAATCGCTCATGCGTTTCGAAACCTGCGTCCAGACCCCGATCATTTCGGGTGAACTGACCTCCTGGCTTCAGGATGCTCAAACCGCATGTGCCGAAGTGCGCGCCTGCGTTCAACAGGAAGCGGAGGGACCACATGCCGAGATGCTCCGCAAAATGAAGCAGCAGGACCCGGAAATGGGCAGCCGCGTAGAGCAGCTACGCGAGGAAGAGCGCGAGTTGCAGGACCAGTCGGCCCGGCTCCAAGTCAAACTGGACCAGCTGATAGAGCGGGCACGTGCGGTAGAACCCGACGAATTGAAACTCGATCAACCCATCGAAGAATTCATCGAGGCGAGTCTGGCCTTCGTGCTGGCCGCACGCAAACACGATACGGCCATGACGACCTGGCATAACGAAGCGTTCAATCGTGACCGGGGAGTGCTGGACTAAGCCGGAACGGAGAGCAACATGTCATTCGATCAAACTCAACCGTGGCAGATTTTTGACGTAGCGCAGCCGGACCCGGTACGCGGACGGGGAAGCGGGTCGCTGCTGCGTACCGACGGAATGGAGGTCTTCCGCGTTCAGCTGGCCGCGAAGGAGGAACACCCGCGCTATCGCCATGGCGGTGAGACGCTGATCTACTGTGTCGGGGGACGCGTGGCCGTTCAGCTGGGCGACTGCGAGTGCGATCTGACCGGGGGCCAGATGCTCTATCTGCCGCCCGACGAACCTCACGAACTGCGGGGCACGGAAGACAGTGTCGTCTTGGTGGTTTCCGTGCGCGCGACCGGCGGAAATGGTCAGGCGCAAGTGGCCCGTGAGGAAGCGGGGACCGCCGCCGAGCGCGATACGGTCGAAGTTGCGTCGGAAGACAGTTTTCCCGCCAGCGATCCGCCGGGCTGGACGCCGCTGACTTAGCCGAAGGCGCTCCGAAGCCACGAGTGCCTGTGCCTCGACTGCGCCGAACCGATCCCCGCAGGTCGGTGGGGTCGGCACCTTTACCGCACGCGCTCGGCCCCTGTTTCCCTCCAGCACGCGGTTATCTATGCTGCCGGTTCGGGTACCCTTCCGCCGGTGGGAACAAACTTCGAGTTTGAGCAAAGATGACTGCCTCTGCCGCGCCTTCGCGCATCCGGTCGATGGACCAGTTCCGGGGGTACACGGTCGCCGGAATGTATCTCGTCAATTTCGTGGCTCCGTTCGTGGTGATCCCTGCGCTGCTGAAGCACAATAACACCCACTTCAGCTATGCCGACTCGATCATGCCGAGCTTTCTGTTCTGCGCCGGGTTTTCATACCGTCTCACGGCCCTGCGGCGATGGCGCGAGGCGGGAGCCTGGACCGCATCGGTGTCTTTCGTGCGCCGCAGCTTGGCGCTGGTGTTACTCTGCCTCTTCGTCTTCTCGTTGCAGAAGGGTTTTGATTCCTGGCGCGACATGAGCGCGAGAGGAGTCTGGGAGTATGTCTGCTGTCTCGTCAAGGCGGGCATGTGGGACGTGCTCAGTATTATTGGCGTGACCCAGTTGCTGCTGTTGCCAGTGATCATCCGGCACTGGTTCGTACGCTTCGCGACGGCCCTGGCGATGGCGGCCACCCATCTGATCCTGACATACGCTTTTAACTACGAGTTCCAGTTTGGACTGCCGAGCGCGCTGGACCCCTACTTCGGTGCGCATGGAACGCGCGTTTGGGATGGCGGGCTGTGGGGACCCCTGGCTTGGTCGGTCCCGATGTTGGCCGGATCGTTGGCCTATGACTGGGTGACGCGTCTTGGCCAATCTGCGGGACGTGCCGGATGGGGGCTGTTCCTGGCGGGATGTGTCCTCATGTCGGAAGGATATGGTCTGTCGTGTCTGACCCGCCTGTATGACGTCGTGCCGGGATCGCAGGGCGGCACGGCACGGAGGGCCGCTGGCTCGCCGCATGCCCCCGATCCCGTGTGGCCGGAGGCATGGAGGTGGGAGCAGAGGGGCTGGCAATGGGCGGAGCTCCCCGGCGTCGCTCCTCCGCCTCCGCGGCAGCGGCAGTGGAACTACTGGATGATGAACAAACGCATTGTGTCGTTGTCATTTAACACGTTTGCGACCGGTAGCGCGCTGTTCGTGTATGCGCTGTTTGTGTGGGCTTGCGACGCAGGGAACTGGCAACTGGATCGTTTCCGCATGCTCGGCCAGAACCCGCTGGCCGCCTATCTGATTCACGAGTTCGTTTTTCGCGGCGTACATCGGTTTGCACCGCCGGACAGCCCCTGGTGGTGGATCGTCGTCACAGGGATGGTCTTCCTGCTGGTCACGTTCGGGACCGTGCGGTACCTGGAACGGCAACGATTGTTCTTTCGTTTGTAACGGAAGTCGCAAGACTCTCGTCGCCTTCCGGTCGAGACGCGCGCCGGATAAGAAGTGTCGCCACTTGCGCTACGAGTCGTCCTCATCGGGGATATTCTCCATCCCCAGCTGCTTCATTTTGCGGTAGAGGTTGGAACGATGCAGGCCGAGTTGCCGGGCCGCCTCGGTCATGTTGCCGCGGGCGCGTTCAATGTGACGCTGGATGTACGACACCTGGAACTCGCGGGTGGCATCGGCCAATGGGATGCCGAGATCCATCAGGGGAGGGCTTTGAGGACCCGGTGCCAATATGAACGACAGGTCGTCGGCGCCAATCGATTCATGAGGGGCCAGGTACACCAGCCGTTCCATCAGATTGCGGAGTTCGCGGATATTACCCGGCCAAGGGTGGCGGAGCAGCCGCTGTCTCGCTGCCGAGGTGAGCGTCAGGGGAGCGCGCCGCGCCTTGATCGAGAACTCGCGCAGAAAGAATTCGGCGAGAAGCAGCACGTCCTCGCCCCGATCGCGCAAGGCGGGCAGTTCGATCGTGACGACCGTCAGCCGGAAAAACAGATCCTGGCGAAACTTCTTCTCGGCGACCAGGGCGGGCAGATTCTGGTTGGTGGCCGCCAGGATGCGGACGTCCGTCGGGATGGGCAGCGAGCCGCCGAGTCGCACGACGACTTTCTCTTCGAGCACGCGCAGCAGCTTGGACTGGCCGCTCAAGCTCATATCTCCGATTTCATCGAGCAGCAGCGTGCCCCCGGACGCCAACTCAAACTTTCCCGCCCGGGACTCGCGCGCATCGGTAAAGGCGCCGCGCTCATGCCCGAAGAGCTCGCTTTCGAGCAGCGTGTCCGGGAGAGCGGCACAATTCACAGCGACGAACGGCTCGTGTCGCCGCCGGCTCTGGTAGTGAATCAGCTGGGCGGCGACTTCCTTGCCGGTGCCGTTCTCGCCGAGCAACAGGACGGAAAGATCCGTCGGAGCGACTCGATCAATCGTCCGGCGGACCGCGGCCAACGGCGGGCTGTCACCGATCCACGGCACCTGGGATGCGGCTTGCGAGGCGACTTGATGGCGGCTGCGCAGCAAGTGCTCGTATTCCTGCGAGTTGACCAGGGCGATTGAGGCGAACGAAGCCAATTCCATCAGCGCTGCTTCGTCGTCCGCAGTGAAATCGCCGCGCCGGCGATTGATCAACTCGAATGCGCCCAGTACCGCTCCACCCTTGCCTCGCAGGGGGACGCACAGGACGGAACGGGTCTGGAAATTCAACTGCTTATCCACCGAGTGGTCGATTTCGCGGCCGTGATCCGCGGTGCCCACGCGCCGCGGCTCTCCCGTGCGTACGACTTGACCGACGACTCCGGTCCCCTCGGGAATTCGCAGTTCGCCGTTCTCGACGCCGAGTGCGGGGCGTCCGACCAGCGTGCGGGTGGCCGCGTCGCGCAAGAAAATGCTGGCTCGCTCCGCGTCCAGCAACTGCGTAGACTCCGCGGCCATCCGCTCGAGCAGGTCCTTCATTTCCAGTGTCTTCGTCCAGTCGGCCGCGATTGCGAGCATCCGCTCCATGCGACGAATCCGCGCTCGCATCCGCTCCCGTTGACGTACCTGGTGCCATGTTCTCGCCAGCACGCGCGCCACGGCCACCACCGACTCGCCCTGTGTCGCGGCGCCCATTGGCAGCACCGCCAGCACCGCGCCCGCCGAGTCTCCGGGCACCGACATGGACATCCCGATCCAAGGCCCGGAACGGGCGGGAGTGCTGCCATCCAGGGCATCGGCCAGCAATTCCGTGGGCGGGGGCAGGCCCGATCCCGCAGTCGCTAACATTTCCCAGCGGCCGCCATCCGTGTACCAGACACTGGCCAAGGACCAGCGATAGAGACTCACGCACGCTCCGAGGCCCTCCCGGAGAAACACGTCGTGGAGGTCATGACCCGACGCCAGGTCGTACAGCCGCAGGGCAAGATCCGGGGCAACTTCCGGAGGCCGAGTGTGGGAGGCGTCGAGCGGCATGGATCGGCGTATCGTCCTCGGCGTGATGCGACCTCGCGGCGAGACACCATGATAACAATCCCCTGTTCTGCGAACAGTAACGTCGGTAACCTGGACACCGCTAACACACGCTTCAGTCACGACAGGGGACATGCAAATGGGATTGTTCGACGGGAAAAAAGGACTGATCCTCGGAGTTGCCAACGACCGGTCCATTGCGTGGGCCATCGCGAAGCAGATTATGGAGCAAGGAGGGACCTGCGGATTCTCGCACCTGCCCGATAAGCCTGACGACGAGCGGAAGAAGAACCGGCGTCGCGTGCAGTCCCTGACCGATGGTTTCCCGCAGCACGTGGGGCTGCTCGAACCGCTGGACGTGCAGCGGGACGAGGACATTCAGGCGCTGATGGCCAAGGCGCGCGAAAAGTTCGGCACCATCGATTTCCTGCTGCATTCAATCGCGTTTGCGACGCTGGATGACCTGCGCGGCGAGACGATTGCCACGAGCCGCGAGGGCTTCAAACTCGCGATGGAGATCAGCGCCTATAGTCTGCTGGCCGTGGTGAACGCGGCGCGGGACCTGTTCAGCCCGCGCAGTTCGGTATTGACGCTGACGTATTTCGGCGGCGAACGCATCGTCGCCGGCTATAACGTGATGGGCATCTGCAAGGCGGCGCTGGACGCTTCGATGCGCTATGCGGCTTATGACCTCGGACCTCGCGGCGTCCGCGTCAACGCGCTGAGTGCTGGACCCTTGAAGACACTCG
>JBFWYF010000343.1:0-7402 GCA_050186685.1 Pirellulaceae bacterium | reverse complement strand
CCGGGCATCCATTCAGTCCCTAACGGAAAATGGGTGAATGCGAGGGATGTCATGGTCCTGTCAACAGGACCATGGCCGGATGGCTGGCATTCCATAGGCGGGCGCCGGCGCGCGAGCAAGGTGCCCGTGACCGGTGAGACGGCGATGACGGGGGTTGGTGCCGGGCGGCATCAGCTGGGGACAGGGACGAGCGGACCGGGACCGTCCGGCGGCGTTTCGCCGATGAGGCGGCCGAGGGCGAGGCGCACGGTGGATGGGCGCAGGTCCCGCCAGTCGAGGTGCCAGGTGTCCGGGCGCCTGTCGCGTTCGCGCTGGAAGGTTTCCTGACGCCGAGCGCGCACCTGGTACAGGCGGCGGAGGCTGCCGCCGTAGCGCCGCAGGGCCTTTTCCACCTGGTTCCAAAATTCGCCTTCGCACAAGCCGGGGGCGATGCCGAGGTCCATACAGATATAGGCGATGGTTCGGCCGACCGGGCGGCGCCGCACCTCGGCCGTGAGTTCTTCTTGCGTGGGCAGGCGGGACGCGGCCGGATCGCCGGGGTCCAGCAGCGCGGGATCCGGCCGCCGTGGGTGGAGGGGCGCGGGGCGCGGGCCTGGTGCTGGTCTGGCCGGAGGGCGGTGGTGCGGTTGCAGTTCGACGCAGGGCGGCCAGGCGAAGCGCAGGGTGCAGCCCCTGGCGGCGCGGGCGAGGAGGTACTCCTGCAGGGCGAGCGCGCGGAGGAGGCCGCGTTGCATGCGGTGCAGGATGGTGGGGAGATGGTTGGTGCCGAAGACCGCGGCGGCGGTGGCGAATTCCGGGGCGGATGCGCGGGTGGTGGCGGTCGCGGCGAAGTGGCGGGCGTGGGTGATGAGGGTGGCGAGGACGGTGAGAACAGCCCCGATGCGTCCCGGGATGGGGCGGGGTTTCGCTTGTGTCGGGGTGATTGGGGCTGTTCGGGTCATGGGGTGACTGGTAGCAGGTCGTGGGGAACAAAACAAGAACTATCGTGATGTAATTCCTAATGCAGGAAGGAGGCGGTCGGCTTTGTGGCGATCTCCTTCCGCGGCGCTGAAGCGAAACCCTGCCATACCCCGATTTCGTCTGGCGACCGCTATTGACCCACCCCAGTCATCGGGCAATGCTTCAGCGAACGATCAAAAGCAGCCATTCGCGCACGCTGGTCAGTAGCTGCTCTGCGCCCAAGGCGGTCGTTCAACTCATTGGAGGGTTCGCCCGAAAGCCGCCGTTCGTCGGCGCGCCAGCACTTCGTGGACCGCCACTCCAGAGACTTACCCGACCCTTGCATGAGCAACCCAGCCCGTGTTGAATATTCTGGAGGACGCCGCTTTCGGGGCCGGCTCGACGGTGTAAGGCCTTCGGCTCAGGGTGAAACGATGCGGGTATTAAGGCGGGTGCGTCCGACGCCCGAGCAGATCGCAGTTGTACGACGCATCCAGACTGGTGCCTCGCTCATTCGGGGTGCCGCTGGCAGCGGGAAGACCACGACCGCTCTGTTGGCTCTTCGGGCGGCTACGGGTGCAGCTGTGAACCACCTTCGGAATGATGGCCTGCTGCCGGCGAACGTACTGGTGCTGACCTATAACAACTCGCTGCGCAGTTACATCACCGCCGTCGCGGAAGATGAGATGGCCGACTATGCCGATGACGTCCGGCTGTTCATCTCCACGTTCGACAAGTGGGCGATGGATACGCTCGGCTGGGGCGTAAACGCATTTGACGCGGCCAAGGGGCGGTTAGCCCGCTTAGCCAGTGCGTTCCCCCGCGACACGAGCTTCGTGATCGACGAGGTCGAGTATTTGCTTGGTCGATTGCCACCGGATCGACTGGCGAATTATCTGACGGTCGAGCGGACAGGACGCGGGACCTCGCCGGCGATGCCCCGAGCCGTCCGGCGCCAACTGCTCGATGATGTGGTTCAGCCGTATATCGATTGGAAGGTGGCCAACGGGGCTCGGGACTTCAACGACGTCGCGACGGGCATGATACAGGCCGCACATGCTTTTCGATATGACGTGATAGTCGTCGACGAAGCGCAGGATCTTTCCGCCAACCAGTTGCGGGCAGTGATGCGTCATGCGGCGGACGACGCGACGATTACGATTGTGACTGACTCAGCTCAGCGCATTTACCCACGGGGCGCACCTTGGGCTGAGGCTGGTATCGTCATTGCGCCAGGGCGGAGTTTCCGTCTCGCGGTGAACTATCGGAATACGCGCCAGATCGCCTCGCTTGCGGCTTCAATTGCGGCGGGACTTGCGGTGGACGACGACGGCAGCCTTCCTGATCCCGCCGCCTGTCGCCGAGATGGGCCGGTCCCGACGCTGCTTCTCGGGAAATTTGGCAAGCAGCTGGCGTATGTCCTGGATCGGCTCCGTCGGATCGATCTAACGGCTGAGACTGTCGGCTTTCTTCATTTGAAGGGGGGTGGCTGGTTCGATGACGTGCGGGCGGCGCTATACTCAAACGGCTTTGAATTCTGCGAGCTGCAGGGGGCGGCAGAATGGCCGGATGGGCCGGCGAACATCGGTCTCTGCACGTTCCACAGCGCGAAGGGGCTCGAGTTCGACCACGTCTTTATGATCGGGCTTGCAGGAGACCATGTGTCCTACGGTGTCGGGGAGGATGATGATCGTTACGACGCGCATCGCAGGCTCGTGGCGATGGGAGTTGGCCGCGCCAGACAAACGGTCGTGCTTGGCACAAAGCCTGGTGAGGAACTGCCGCTGCTAGGCACGATCCCGCCAGCGGTGATTGAGGGAGTCCGGTTGTGAGCGTGGCTGACGTCATCGCCAAAAGGGGCATCGGGGAAGTTGTCCACTTTACGACCAGTCATGGGTGTCTTGGCACACTTTACACGAAGACGCTGCTGTCGCGGGCCAGGCTGCAGGACGACGAGATGGTCCGCTATCTATTCGCTGCCAACGCGGAACTGCGACGTGATGTGGCCTATCTCGATCACGTCAGTCTGTCGCTAGAGCACATCAATACTGAGTTCTATCGGGTCAGTGCCAATAAGTGGCACCGCAATGAACCAATTTTCTGGTGTATTCTGGCGTTTGATCCTGTTGTGCTTACCCATGATGGTGTCGTTTTTGCGACGACGAACAACATCTATTCTTCAGTGCGAAGAGGCATGGGCGAGGCCGGCTTAAGCGATCTTTTTGCGGACCGCGTCGCGCGCTGGAGCACAACGCCCATTGTAACCCGGTCTTCGAACACGAAAGCGTCCTATCCGACATGCTTTCAGGCAGAGGCCCTGTATCCTGGATCACTTTCGACCGAGCACCTTCAGCGGATTTACGTGCGGACTCGGGCTGACCAGTCCGAGACCATCGGGTTCCTAAAGGCCACGTTTCATCCCGAGATCGACGTGATAGTTGCACCCAGCAAATTCGAAGATCGGCCTGTATGACCATGGATCGGAACGAGCGGAACAGACTGTCTGCCGAGTGGGCCGCTTACGGCGATGCGCTGGGATTCATGACTGAGCTGGCAGATGCCGAACGCGTGCAATACCGCATCGGCTCCGGGCAGGTACACGACACGGTCGCGTGGAAGCGTAAGGTCGGCGGCTACAACGGGGTTAGCACTGACTTACCGGCCGGCTCCTATTCGGATGACACGCAGCTGCGTCTTTCAACATCGCGTGCAATACGTGGCGACGGCAGCTTCGACGTAGCTGCGTTTGCCAAGGTCGAACTACCCGCCTGGGCAAACTATGCGTTGGGGGCGGGGGCAGGATCGAGGGAAGCCGCGTCGAATCTCGCTCGTACTTCCGCGACCTGGTACTCAAACTTTTTTAACAGCAAGAGGTCTAATTACGTTCGCGCTGGAGGGAATGGTGCGGCCATGCGTATTCAGCCGCATGTCTGGGCCGCGCCAGACTTGGCCGACACTGCCGCCATTCTGCTCGATGTGGTCCGCAATTCAGTATGCACGCACGGTCATCCGCGCGGCATTCTCGGCGCGTGTCTTCATGCCCTTACGCTGGCGTTCGCCATGCGCGAAGGCAGGGCCGCAAAACTCCCTGATATCCAGCGGTTCGTAGAGGAGCTGAGACTGGTACCGAATGTGGTTCGGGAGGACGGCGATTTTCGGTTATTTTGGCTTGAGGCTTGGGCCGAAAGTAGCCAGATGTCGTTCGAGGATGGCGTTTCCCAAGTTCTCGACGAGATGTTGGAAGACATTGGAAAGCTGGGGCGCTCCGACAGCGGCGGTTTCTCGGACATCTATGCAAACGCTATCGACGCTATTGGAGCGAGGGATCCTTCAAGTAGAGGTTCAGGCACCAAGACGGCGATACTCGCGGCCTTCGCTGCATCTCTCGCGGATGTGTCTGACCCGAAATCGATGCTGCTGACGCTGATCAATGCGCTTGGGTCTGATACGGATTCTATCGCTACTATGGCAGGAGCTATCGTCGGGGCAGTTACCACACGTGAATGCGACGGAGCGGTGCAGGACAGAGAATACATCCGGTCGGAGGCACATCGGCTCGCCATTGTCGCGGGCGGCGGCAAAGCCACGTCGTTCCGATATCCGGATCTGCGATCTTGGAAGCCCGCCCGCGCCGCCGTGGATGCGATCGGACTCTTGAACGGACGACTTTGGTTGAGCGGCTTAGGCCCGCTCGAGCCGGTGGCTGGGCTTGCTACAAGGGAGGTCGGAGGCGACACCATCGGATGGTATAGCCTGCCGTTCGGACAAACCATCCTTACCCGCATTAGATCTAGCCCTAACGTGATCTCGCTGGAACGGTCGGGTTCCGATAAGCGCGGCGACAACGTAGACGGGCGGTCCGCCGCCGAGCCGCCTGGAAAGTTGCGGGATCTGTTCGGCCAAGACGGCGGAAAGCGGACGGGCGAAAAGCTGGAAGCGGCGGGCGATCTTGAGAGTCTGTCTCTCAACGAGTTGCTGCACCGGGTCATTAATGCAGGGTTTTCTCCCGAACTAATTGGCCAAGTTCTGCTGCGCCAGGTGGATGCGGGTGGCAGAGATTTCGTGGAGCGGGGCGTGGCCCTAACGGCGAACATCCTGACCGCATACGAAGCGCGCACGAAACGTCGCCGCAATTGATGTCTTTGACTGCGACGCTTGGTTGTCACGCCTAGCGCGAGACCATGGCTCATCACCAAGTCAGATCTGGTACGATAGGGCGCTCACGATGACTCTATCTACATCTGCTGCAGCCATCTCGCCCCTCGGTCTTGGCCGGGCCGCGACCGGGCCATCTCAGGCCGTGGGATGCTGGAGCACTCCGATCCCCGTGCCTGAGGTGGTCGGGTCAAGCCCGGCCATAACCTGTTGAGTCAATAGCAACGGATCACTGCACAATACCGTCGGTATGTGTGTCTCTCTTCTATCCCGCTGGCGCCTGTTCGCGGACAGCTCAATGACTGGCGTAGGGACAAAAAACACCTTGATCGGACGCCAATATATAGGTTATGTTTCCTAACAACACCACGGCCGAGCGTCCTCACATCATCATAATACACCCCAACCCCCTCCCAGACCCCATCGAACACCAGCCCAACCCCACCCGCCTCCGCGGTGCGCTCCGCGCCTGGGCGGAGGCAGCGCTTCAAGACTCCGGCTATCAGCCTGCCGCCCACCACCTCTATCTCATCGCCGAACTGGAAAAACTGGCGGCCGGCGACTTCGACCGGCTGATGATCCTGATGCCGCCGGGTTCAGCCAAGTCAACCTACACCTCGCTCCTGTTCCCGGTCTGGTGGTTCCTGCGGCACCCGCGCTCCACGGTCATCTGCGCCTCGCACTCGCTCGGCCTCGCGCGGTCCTTCGGACGACGGGCGCGCGACCTGGTGCAGGACCATGCCGAACGGCTGGGGTTCGCGATCAAACCCAGCCACCGCGCCGCCCAGAACTGGTCAACGACCGAGGGCGGCGAATATCTTGCGGTCGGCGTGCGCGGTTCGATCATCGGCAGGCGAGCCGATCTGATCATCATCGACGACCCGGTGAAGTCCCACGCCATCGCGGACAGCAAGCGCCAGCGCGACTTCATCTGGGACTGGTACAAGTCGGACGTGTCCACGCGCTTGAAGCCCGGCGGCCGCGTGACGCTGGTCATGACCCGCTGGCACAAGGACGACCTGGGCGGCCAGTTGGAAGCGACGGCCGAAGACGGCTGGCGCATCCTGCGGCTGCCGGCCCTGGCCGAGGCCGGCGATCCGCTGGGCCGCCCTCCCGGTGAACCGCTTTGGCCGGAATGGGAGGGCAAGGACGCCCTCGCTCGGCGGCGGGCGCTGATCGGCGATCGTGCCTGGTCGGCGCTGTATCAGCAAAGGCCGCACGCGCCGGGCGGTTCGGTGTTCCGGATCGACCGCATCACCGAGACCGAGGCATGCGAGCCGGATGACCATGTGGTGCGCGGCTGGGACTTCGCCGCGACGGCGAAAGACGACGGCAACGAGCCGGACTGGACGGTCGGCGTCAAACTCTGGCGCGCCCAGGATCGCCGCTGGGTCGTGCTCGACGTCGTCCGCATCCGCGGCTCAGCGCTGGAAGTCGAGGAACTGCTGCTGAAGACGGCCGCCCAGGACGGACGGAAGGTCACCATCGCCTTGCCGCAGGACCCCGGCCAGGCGGGCAAGTTCCAGGCGTCCTGGTTCACCGGACGGTTGCGCGGGTTCCATGTGGTGTCGACGCGGGAAAGCGGACCGAAGACCGGGCGCGCGCGCTACGTTGCGAGCCAGGTGGAGGCCGGGCACGTCGCGATCGTCCGTGCGGCCTGGAATCGCGCATTCCTGGAGGAGCTGCGCGACTTCCCGCACAGCACCCACGACGATCAGGTCGACGCGCTGGCGCGGGCGTTCAACACGCTGGAAACCGAGCCGGTGGCGGCGGCGCGGTCGCACGTGCACCACATGGTCCGATGATCCTGCCGATGACCCGGGGGCATCAGGTGTCGCGCGTAGGGCGCCAGGAAAGGACCTTTGCGCCCCTTGTGCGACACCGGGCCGTTTCAGGCCTCAGCGCAGTCCTTCGCAGAAGCGCTGGATACGGGTCATGGCTTCCCGCAGCTCATCCGTCGCGTTGGCGTAGCTGATGCGGATGTAGCCGGGGTAGCAGAAGGCGGCGCCGTGCACGGTGGCGACCCCTTCCTCATCCAGCAGCGCCAGCACGAAATCCTCATCGGTGCCGATCTTCTTGCCGCCGCGGCTGGTCTTGCCGATGCAGCCATGGATCGACGGATACACATAGAACGCGCCGTCCGGCTTCATGCACTGCACGCCGGGCGCCTTGTTCAGCATTTCCACCACCATGTCGCGGCGTTCCTCGAACACCTTGCGCATGTCCTCGACGCTGTCCTGCGGACCGGACACCGCTTCCACCGCCGCCGCCATGGCGATGGTGGAGGGGTTGGAGGTGGACTGCGACT
>JBFWYF010000342.1:0-7406 GCA_050186685.1 Pirellulaceae bacterium | reverse complement strand
ACCACCTCCGAGCTGGGCCACACTGGCAGAGCCAGTGCCACACGTCCCGATTCGCACGTTACCGATTCTTCTCTGCTTCCGCGGCAGGTGTGGCACTGGCTTCGCCAGTGTGTTCGCTCACCCCTGGGCCCACCACCTCCGAGCTGGGCCACACTGGCAGAGCCGGCAGAGCCAGTGCCACACGTCCCGATTCGCACGTTACCGATTCTTCTCTGCTTCCGCGGCTGGCCCAGACGGGAGGACCAGCAGGGGGAGCTCAAATGTCGCCGTGAACTGGAAGGGCTTGTCGAAGAAGTCCTCCGGTTCGGGGAGACGCGATTGTCCCCGAAGTCGCCCGGAGTCGGCCCGGAAGTTCGTTTCGATTTTCGTGGAGCTGATGTTGATCGAGGCACCGTTGCCGAGAAAGCAGGTGATCGACGTCGTGGAGTCGGTCATGCGCACTTCGAGCGAAGCATCGGCGCCCCGGGGAGCGGCCTCGAACAACGAGACTTCCTCACCGGCTGCAACCAGGCGCCGGACTTTTTCCAGATCGATGGGCCGATCACAGAAGACCACAACTGGAATGGTGCGGTCGAACTCCTTCTTCTCAAACGCGACCGCGTGTTTCAGCTCGTAGGTCATCCCAGCGTAACTGATCCGGCAGCTCGTAGTCAGGTCTGCGGGCAACGGGGTGGCGGCAGACGAGGCGGTGATGCGTTGGGGAGGTTCCTCCCGGGGCGAAGGCTCGGGGCGGGAGGTGGGCTCCGCAGGAATGCCGGGTTTTGCGAGCGGAGGCTGGTCGCCCAGTAGTTTATCGAGGTCGACCCCGAGCCCTTTCAAGTCGACGCCCGCCTTCTTCATTTCGGCCTCGATCTGCGATTGGATGCCCTTCGTCACCTCGGCAGCGACCGCGTCGACGGCGGAAGCGGCAGGCGGCTCCGAGGGAGGCGTCGTCGCCACCTCGGCCACGGGCGGCTCCGTAGTTGCCGGCGCTGCCTCCTGCTGGCGGAAACTCAGCCGGCGAAACTGGACTTTCGTCTTTCCTTCGTGGGCGACGATCCGGATCGCAAAACCTCGCTCCGGCTCGTCCTCGACAAACAGCGTTGCTCCCTCCTTGCCGACTCGCGATTCGTCGTCTTTCAGTTTCCAGCCCAGTTCGGCTCGCGGTCGCTTGTAGAACTCGGCCACTTCCGACCAGGGTCGCTCGGTGACATAGTCCGCCTGTTTCGAGAATGCGTCGATGTGCAGATCACTCAGGGGCGAGGTGAATGGCAAATCAAAGGGCAGGGCCGAGTCGGCCAGATAGCCGACGTGGGTTTGCTGCGGATTCCGTGGATCTTTCGAGATGGACACGAGCAGCCGCACCGCATTGCGCACATACGAGAGCTGTTTGTGGTGAGGTACATCCATGCCGTTGCCGTGCTGGCTCGAGAATTCCTGCCATCCGGCGCGGGGCAGTTCGTCCCGGCAGAATTGGATGACGTCCGCGATACTCCGCTTCGTAAGGTAACTGACATTCGCTGGCACCGACGCGTCGAGGATTTCGGCTCCGTCGATGCGGGGCAGCACTGTGAAATCGATATTCCCTAAGCTCGATAGTCCCACGCCCACAACGCCCTCATCGCCTCCGGCTCCGATGCTGACGCGCACGATAAAACCGTCGTTTTCGTACATTCGGTCGGCATAGTCGGCGCTCGCCATCTGCCATTTGGACACCGGCTGCCAACCTTGAGCCTGAAGCTCTTCGCGGTAGAACGCGTCGGCACCGGGGACCGAAGCTTGCGCCTGGTAGTACAGGTACGTGGCACCTTCGTCCAGGACCTCTTTGGGCGAAATGCGACCGACCTTGCGCAAGTCGATCTTGCGAATCAACTCTGCGGCGGTGACCGGCTCGCGAACTACACGAGGTGCCACGGCTGCCGGCGCGTTGTCGGCGGATGCCTCCTCCGTTATGCCCGCCGGGGCGGACGTCGTGGCGCCGCGCTCCTCGGTTGGGACCGACGTCGCCGCTACGCCCGGCGATTCCTCCGGCGTTGCCTTTTCGGTCGACGACACGCTTGACGAAGCCGGAGTCGGTGCGGCCGTCGGCTCCCCGACTCGCGATGTGCCGCAGCCGACGCCCAGTGCAACCACAAGTGCCACGCAGCGCAAAGTGCAACTCATACTCATTTTGGGTACACCCCGAATGGAGCGGATTCTCGTGTCCGACAGCCGGACGGCTGAATATCCTATGCCACAACTGCCTCAAAGCGAAACAGGGGTCAGAGATCGTCGCCACGTTCGCCAGAACGTGGCGCTACGGCGAGATGTCGACCACCAGCCGGTGCCGGGCGCGACGCCTCCCCATGTCGTCGAAGGGCAGGGGGCGGAAGCCGAAAGACCAGGCCGGGCTGTCGTCCTGGAGCCGGAAGTCGCCGGTAGCGGCGTCGACAAAACGCGGATCAACACCGGTCAGATTCTCCCGGACGACGACTGCGCGGTTCGTCAGGCCGTCGTGCAGTTCGATGCCTCGTGGGCCCGATACAATATTGCAGACAATTTCATTTCCGCTCGCGAGTCCTGGCACGTCGTCCAGTAAGTGGACAACCGCCGGGTACCGACTTCGAAAAACCTCGGATTGCGACACGGCTGCGAGCCATTGCTGCCGGATTTCGGATTGTGGGTCCTCCACCTGCTGCCGGAGCCAGGTCTGGCCTCGATTGTCGACTTGGATCCCCGCCAGACAGTCCACGAAGACATTGTTCCGGATGCGATTGTCGCGGCCCCCGCCGATCGCTACTCCGCGACCTGCACGGCAAATCAGATTACCTTCGACCAGTGTCCCACTGGCCAGCGAGTCGAGGTAAACCCCCATTACATCCCGGCGGTAGAACCGTCCGAGATCATGAAGATGGTTATGGCGAATCGTATTGCCGCGGTCCGCCCAGCCGCCGGCCAGCTGTATGCCGCCGACCGCGGTCGTCTCGAGGCAGCACGAGTGGATTTCGTTGCGTTCGACCACGTGATCCTGACCGTGCAGCAACACGGCCGCGTGATCCCCGTCGTGAATCAGGTTGTTGCGGATAACGACCCCGACTCCCCACACGATCACACCGGATCGAAAGGCGCAAGTCGATTGACTGAAGTCGTGCAGATGGTTGTTTACCAGTTCGTGGCCGCAGGGAGTCAATTCCGGCGAGTCTCCACCCTCGACGCGGATCGCACCGTCGCCCGAGTTATAGACCTCGCAGTCCTCCACACGATGCCCCTGTCCGCCGTAGAAATGAATGCCCACATTGCCGGTATTGCGGACGATACAGGAGCGGATGGCGACGTGGCTGCCTCCCGCGATCTCGATCCCCACGGCACGGGCACATTCGACGGTGATCCCCTCCCACCGCACGTGATGGACTCCATAAAGCGACAGAAGGGTGCCGAGCCGAGACAGTTCGACGTCCGCAGTCGCGGAGTCAGATTTGGGCCAGTAATAGAGGCGCCGTGTGTCGCGGTCGAGATACCATTCACCGGGTGAATCGAGCAGCTCGAGGGCGTCCAAGATGCGAACTCGCGCGTGGTCGCGGATTGACGGGATTTCGGCCATATCCGATAGAACGATATGCCCGGGCGACGGCGATGTAACCGGCTCCTGGCTATCGACGCCATCGTCCGACCAGAAGCCATGGGCCCGGGCCGCGGTCGAGACGATGGAGGGGCAAGGCTCTCCCGTGCCGGTGCGAACGCGGAATTGCCAACCGTGGTCCTGCTTCCGGATGTCGGCCGTGTGAGCCCAGCCGGTGTTTGGCCAGCGGGCCAGTCGAACCGGGTAACCGCCGCAAAACAGCTCGGCGGTTGCGGGGTGCATCGGACGAAAGTACGATCGCGGCGCCGGTGTCCCGAGATCAAGCAGCTCGTCGGGAACCGTGGCGTATTGCACATGGACGCGAGCCGCAGCGGACAAGCGGTTGTCCGCGGCAAAGCCCGCAGGCGCGAAGGAAGGAACCCGGACGCCGCCCGAGATCCGGACGGACGCGTCCGGCGCGGCACGGTACACGATCGGTGCCTCGGCCGTGCCACTGTCGACTTCCTCCAGATGAAAGGTGTCCGTTAACTGGTAGCGCCCGGCATGCAGAACGACCTGAACGCCGTGCGGTGGCAGTTTCCCCTCCTTTTTCCAGTGGCGAATCCGATCACGGGCAGCGGTCAGTGTACCCAGCGGGCGTTTGCTACTTCCCTCTCCGGCGTCGTCACCGTGCGGCGCCACATGCAGTTCCGCGGCGAACGTCAGCGAACTGGAGACGAGAGACAGACAGCCGGCCGCGATTGCCGCACCAAAGATCGAGCCGAGTCGAAACATAAAGTACTGCCTCCGGAACCAGTCGTCCGAACTGCTGGGATGCGTGGGGCTCAAGATCCGCGGGACGCGCCGCGTTCGAATGGATCGAAGACGCTGCGAACCGGCGGCATGAACAATCGGCCTGGCTGGTTGAATGAACGAAGAGACTCAGACGGGATCACGGCCGGCGGTTGACAGAACGCCATCCGCAGACAACGCCGTGGTCATCAGTCAACCTTAGCTTGCTCGGGACGCGGCGCCGGAGCAGTACAGCGGGAGCGGTTGCCACTAAGTTCGTCTAGCGCAGGGTGGGATCCCAAGAAACCGCTTGCGGGCAAGGTAGTTACGGTTCGACCGATGTCCGTTTTTCGCCGCCATGGACGACGGCGGTGAGAGCCAGGTACGGTTCGGATTATGCTGGACGGAATGGTTGGGCTGACCGGCAGACGGAGTCGGGCCGTTGCGGTACCGCGTTTGCCCTAGGATGTGTCCCGCATGACTGACTGCGAAGCCCTCACTTGAGCCCTCTCCCCGTACTCCAGGAGTCGGCAGGGGGCAGAGTGAATTTTCCGCAGTGTTGAACTGGGTACTGGGACGCATTTCGTGGCACCATGCAGCTGAAGGAGACCCTATGTCGCACTCCGTGCCTCGCGCGCAGACTTTCTGGTGGGGGATTCTTGTCTGGGGATGCTTGGCGACCATGGTATGGCTGACCCCGCCGGCGACGCCATCTCCGCGGACGCTCGCTCGCAGCTACTACACGCGCAATCGAACGTCAGATTTTTATTCGCGAGCAGCGCGAGCCAGCGCGAGTTCGTCCACGCGTTCGACTCCCGCTCCTGCCTCGGGATCTGGCTTGCGGTCCAAGACGCGGCGACCGTAAGGCTCCGTGGTCCGCTGAGAGCCGGCGGTTCAACTACAGCACGATCTGGCAACGGCAGCCCACGAGCAGCGCATCGCGGCCGTCCCCTGACGGCGTCGCGACGTAGATGGCGTCCGGCTGGACGGAGACGAACTCGCCGACCTGGATCCGGTAGAACATCTCCACCGAGGTTTCGGCCAACCGGTCCGTCGTACCAGCCGGCAGCATGCGGTGGCTCAACTGGGGGCCCCCCACCGCGATCCCGCACAGGTCCGCGTCACGTGTGGCGATCAGTCCCTTATACACAATCCCACCGCCGTAGTAGTCCGAAAGCTGATTGCGGTCGGCCGGAGCCCATCCGTACTGGACGAAGACGCTCAAGCCCTGATCGGTAGGGCTCTCGCGGCCTTCGTTCCAGATCATCTGATCGACCGAGACCCAGCCTCCGCCATTTTGCTCGTAGTTTTCCGGCACGGTGCCACTGATTTCCTGAAACGTCCCGTTCACGCTCCAGCCGCCGATGCGGGTCGTATTCGGCAAGTCCTCGCGCGCTCCAAAAGTGTGCTGCCACTCGAGCTGGACCAGTGTCAGGGCCCCCAAGTGGCCTACGGAGTCAAAACCGAACTGGCCGATATTCTCGCCTATATCAAACAAGCCTCCCGCGAGCACGAGCTCGTCATTCAGACGCAGGAAGGCGACTCCTCCGAAACGCTGGAGTGGCCACGTGACGAGCGGAATGGTGGGAGGCATCACGAACGACGCACCCAGGAACGAGGCGCCTAGGTCGCTGATCGCGAAATCCGCGTTGGCATCGAGCAGTCCGACCTTCGCACGCCACATGCCTTCGGCCCAGTTGTGTTCGTAATAGGCTTCTCCGATCCGCAGCGTTTCCGCAAACGGCGCCGTGTCGATGTTGCTGTAGAGTTGCAGGTCGCCGACGTAGTCCGCGCTCAGCGTACGCCCGTGAGCGGAAAAGCCGTACAGGAAGAACCGGCCCTGCTCCCACCATCCCGCACCAGCCGTGTCGAGTTCGAGTGTCACGTCCAGGAGACCTCGGTATTGCGTCGCTTGATTCGTGTCCAGGCCACCGTGCGCGAGCGAGAAAACCTCGCCGGTATAGGTATATTGGCCGACTAGCGGGCCCATCGCATGCGGCAGGAACTGCAGCATTCCTAGTCGCGCGCTGTCCTCGGCGGTGGTTTCCTCGGCGACCTCCAAATCCGCCGGTTCGCTCGGCTCTTCGGCCGGTGGGGGCAGGCTGCGACTAGGACGTCCGGGGACCGGAATACTGCTGCGCCGTACGGTCGGGGCGTGCGCTGCGCGACTCGCGTGCGCAGCGGGAGGCAGCGTATGGTCGTAGTGTAGTGGCGGGCGGTCCGGATGGGCCGGTAAGGGCAGGGGGGCATCGACGGTCGCCGACTCGCCAGTCGGCAAACCGTCACCGGTTCCAGACTCGGTCGGGGAACTGTCCCGTGGCGGGATGATTTCGTCCTCGGCGACGACGACGGGAGCCGATGGCTCGCGTTCGGACTGGGCATGGACCAGCCCGGCCAATCCGTGGAGCAACGCGATTCCGCACACGATGTGCTGCCCAGCGCTGGGCCAGCCGGCCGGGGATCGTGTTGGCACGTCCATGACTCTGCCCGTCTCAGTCCATGAAAGGGGAGCGCGGCAGTTGCCCGACCGAACCAGATCGATCGGGCAATGACTGCATCACGCGTCATCCCTTGCATCGGACCGAGACACCCAACCCCGCCAGACGCATCCGTGGTTGACCACGCACAACGACCGTCCGGTCTGAGACGTACTCGCAAAGTGGGAGGGTTAATCCCGTCGCATCAGCGCTTGGAGAACTGGATACCGCGACGAGCCCCATGCAGCCCGTACTTCTTGCGTTCCTTCATGCGCGAATCGCGCGTTAGAAATCCACCGTCGCGCAACGCCGGAAAGAGCTCCTGATCCTGGCTGATCAGCGCCCGGGCGATGCCCATGCGGCACGCGCCTGACTGGCCGACAGGCCCGCCACCGGAAGCCCGAATAACAATGTCAAAGGTTTCCCGGCGATCGACGGCTTTCAGCACATCCAGCACCCAATTGCGCTGCGCCTCGTCCCGGAAGTACTCTTCGAACTCGCGGCCATTGACAGTGATCTTACCCGACCCCGGTCGCAAACGTACCCGAGCGACCGACGTCTTGCGACGTCCCGTGCCCAGCGCTGCTCCGGTGAGCTTATCCTTCTTGCTGTACATGCGA
>JBFWYF010000341.1:0-7455 GCA_050186685.1 Pirellulaceae bacterium | reverse complement strand
CGCCGGGGAAATCCATTTCGTTCGCGTGCCTTTCGCTGAGAATGGCCGTGCGACGAAGCTTTCAGTCATCTCTGGGCTTATCGGTGAGGTTGCTGAGACGGCCTCAAGTTTTTCCTCCGGCCGCTTGCCGCTTACCCTCTAGAATTTGCTCGCCGGACACCCAAGGATTGCCCAGACGTCAAAGTCTCGGATTGGGGGCCGCGAGAAGGGGCGGATCGGGAACCGGAACGCAACAGGAACGCTCGCTCTTTCTCGATTGCATTCCCGATGGAAATGGGATAGGACGAAATGCCAGCGATCCCGCGAGAGCAGGGGGGCGGCCACGGATGAGGCCCTGCGGAGACCTCCCCCGTGTGGATCCAATTTAAGACGACAATGAACGCGAATCGGAGATCGATCACGAATACCGAGCTCCCCGCCGAGGCGAGCCAAGCAATTGAGCGGGCACGCTGGGGGGACATTCCGCCCGGGATCAGCGTCGAAGTGGTGAGCGTGCGCGGCAACAAGCGTCGCGGGACTTTTCATGGCGTTCGCGAGGATGGAATCCTACTGATCCTTGAAGCCGGGAAATCAAACTTGAGTCACCTGTTACAGGACCAGCTGCAATCGGTTCTGGTCTTCGGGGAAGTCCTCCTCCAGCCGCCCGATCACAAGACGCTGGCGCCCGTGGTGTCGGTCCCTGGAGGCCTCGCCGGGACGTCGATTGCCGACGCCCTGCCGGGCACGCCCCTGTCGCTCGACGATCTGTTGCACGTGCCACTGGGTTCGCGGCTCGAGTTGATCAGCGTGCGTGGCAATCCTCGCGCCGGGCTGTTTCGTGGCTTGACCCCGAATCGGGACATCCACTTTGTTCCAGACGGTGACGACGTGTGCGTAAGCTATCCCCGTTGTCAGCTTTCCTCGCTTCGTCTCCTGGCCAACGGTCCCGAGCAAGTGGTGCTTCAGCAGGAGATCGTGGCGGTGCTGCGCCGGGAATTCCAGCGGGCCGCCCTGGCATTTGCTTCAAGCACGGACGAGATGCGCGGGGTGGTCGTCGTGGATGGAAAATCCGGTCGGATTGTGGAGGTGCTGACCAAGCGTTCGATCGAGTTTGATACGCTGACGTGGGATGCGGATGGTCTGTTACGCGAGGAATTTGTCGAGTACACGGTACGCGTCAATATCAAGACAGGTGCGTTCGATCTGAGGCACAGTGCGGCGACTCCGCCGGCTCCCTTGGTCACGGCGACGGTGCGGCAGTGCGTCGCCGACTTTGTGCGGGAGTTGCAGCACCCTGGGCGGTCTTCTCTGTAGCTACGCTCGCCCGAGCGTGGCCCCCTTTCTACCGGTCAGTTGCACAAACCCGACCGGCGGGGTAGAACCCGACGGATCGAACTCCGAAGGGCCGCCAGTCGTTGGTGGCCGAATCCAATTTTTGCATGGGCAGAATCCAGCATGAGAATCGGCGTATTCTGTAGTGGTGGAGACGCCCCGGGAATGAACGCCTGCGTCCGCGCGGTCGTCCGGCGTGCAACCTCCGAGGGACACGAAGTCGTGGGCATCCTCCGCGGCTACCAGGGAATTCTGGACGAGTCCTTCTTTGTCGACCGCGACGGCCAGCCGCATATGACACCGCGCAGCGTGTCTGGGTGGTCGCGCTATGGCGGCGCTTTTCTCTACAGCAGCCGTAGCGACGAGTTCCTGACGGAAGCGGGCCAGCAAAAGGCAGCCGGCAACCTCATGCGGAATCGGATCGACGCGCTGGTCGCCATCGGCGGAGACGGCACGTTTCATGGATGCGAAGCATTGGCCCGCTTCTGGTCCGGCAAGATCATCGGCTGTCCCGGCACCATCGATAACGATCTGCTCGGCACCGACTACACGATCGGATTCAGCACAGCCGTGCAGACCGCGGTCGACGCCATCGACAAGATCCGCGATACCGCCGAAAGCCACGAACGCATGTTCCTGGTCGAGGTCATGGGGCGGCATTGCGGGTATATCGCGGTACAAGCCGCCATCGCGGGCGGAGCCGAAATTGTCTGCATTCCGGAAACGCCGACCGACCTGGATGCCATTGTCGGCCAACTGCATGCGCTGCGTACCCGCCGCAAGAACTCGATTATCCTGATCGTCGCCGAGGGGGATGAACGCGGCAACGCGCTCGAGATCCAGGCTCAACTGAAACAGCGGGGCTGCCCCTACTCCATGCGGGCCGTCGTGCTCGGACACCTCCAACGTGGCGGCAGTCCCAGCCCCGAGGATCGAGTCCTGGCGAGCCAGCTGGGCGACTTCGCCGTGCAATCCATCCTGGCCGGCCACACCGGCGCCATGGCCGGGGCACAAGGCACGCGCTGCCTGCTAACTCCGTTCCCGGAAACCTATGCCGGGCACAAGGCCATTCCGCCCGAACTGTTCCAGTTGCTCGGCACACTCGCCCAGTGATGCATCAGCTCTTGCGGGACCAGAACCTTTGCGCGAGCACGACAAGCCGCTCGAGCTCCGCGCGGCTCAGATGCCGCCCATGATCATGTTCCATATCCCGTTCGCTGCCCCGGCAAGATTCCAGTGTCCGCACGACCTGCAGCAGCTCAAGATTCGTCAGCTGAGCGAGTTGCTCGCTCGACATCCGTACACACGACTCCACGTCGAAGGTTACTACACTCACGTATCGGTCTCCTCACACGCGTGGATGCCAGATCGATTCAAACACCATCTGGCAAAAGACGTGCCTACGCCGAGGACCGGATGTTTCAGCGGTTTTTCTGACGAACAACCGCTGGCGAGACGCCTGTTCGCTGAAATGTGCGACAGAGCGTGCCCGAGAAATGAGCAGCGCAGGCATGCTGGTACGAGGTCCCTGATCCACGTCCGGCAACGTCCTCGGATGCGGATTCGCAACGCGACATGCAGACGCGCTCGCCCGAGCGTGGGGTGGTCCGTTGGGGTAGCAGCGCTCGCCCGGGCGTGGGGCGTGGCGGATGCGATACGGGATATTCCGTACGGCGTCGCGCCCCCTTGCTGGCGTATGGGGCTACGAGAGTAGAAACCAATCGGGGCGCGCCAATCCTCAGGCCAGCAGCTCGCGCACAACCTGCCCGTGAATATCCGTTAACCGGAAATACCGGCCCTGGAATTTAAACGTCAGCCGTTCGTGATCGATGCCCAGCAGGTGGAGCACGGTGGCTTGGAAATCATGCACATGGACCGGGTTGCGGGCCACATTGTACGCGAAGTCGTCGGATTCGCCGTAGCTCATGCCCGGCCGAATTCCGCCGCCAGCCATCCAGATCGAGAAACAATATGGATGGTGATCGCGACCGAGCGTCTTGCGGTCGTTGATGTCACCTTGGCAGAACGGGGTGCGCCCGAACTCGCCGCCCCAGATCACCAGGGTGTCGTCGAGCATGCCGCGCTGCTTCAGATCGCGAATCAGAGCTGCCGACGGCTGGTCCGTATCACGGCACTGGATTTCAAATTGCGTGGCGAGATTGCGGTGATGGTCCCAACCGGCGTGGAAGCACTGCACGAACCGCACTCCCCGTTCGACGAGTCGCCGGGCGAGGAGGCAATTATAGGCAAACGACCCTTGCCGGCGCACGTCCGGTCCGTAGGCATCGAGAACATGCTGCGGTTCGGAATCGAAATCCGTCAGCTCGGGCACGCTGGTCTGCATGCGGAACGCCATCTCGTATTGCGCGATGCGGGTGGCGATCTCGGGGTCTCCAACAGCGGCGAGTTTTTCCTGATTCAGGGTCTGGAGATCGTCGAGGAGCGCGCGGCGAACGGTACGACTCATCCCGGGTGGGTTTGACAGGTACAGTACGGGATCGCCTGCCCCGCGAAACTTGACCCCCTGGAACTTCGATGGCAGGAAGCCGCTGCCCCAGTAGAAGTCGTAGAAGATCTGTCCGCAGCTGGCCTCTTTGTCGCGCGACGTCATGACGACGAACGCGGGCAGATCCTGGGTCTCGCTGCCCAGTCCGTAGGTGGCCCACGCGCCCATACTCGGGCGGCCTGGCAGCTCGGCACCGGTCAGGAAGAAGGTGATCGCGGGCGCGTGATTCACCTGCGTGGTGTGCATCGACTTTATGAAACACAGGTCGTCGGCGACGCCGGCCATGTGCGGCAGGAAGTCGCAGACCCACGCCCCGCTCTCCCCGTACTGGCGGAAGCCGGTGAACGGGGGCAGAACGAGCTTGGCTTTCTGCCCGGCGGTCATGGTGCTGAGCCGCTGGTTTCGGTGGACGGACTCGGGCAGTTCCTGGCCGCGAAACCGTTCCATCTGCGGCTTGTAGTCGAACGTGTCCAGATGCGGTGGCGCCCCGTTTTGCAGCAGGTAGATGACACGTTTCGCGCGAGGTGCGAAGTGGGGCAGCGCTGGCAGGCCTCCGAAGCGTGGCTCCATTGCGGATAACGGCGCGGCCCCCAGGCCGAACGCCGCCAGGGCCGCTGCGCCCAGTCCCGCCGAGGCATCTCCGAGAAAAGTCCGCCGCGTCACGAAACGGGCGTAGTCGCGTAACGTCGTCATCGGCGTCTATTCCTTCGTGATCGTTTCGTCCAAGTTTAGCAGCAGCAGCGAAAGGCTGCTCCAGGCAGCCAGTTCCCCAGGCGCTAGCGCAGTGTTGGGCAGGGACTCACCCACGGCCGTCAGCGCCCGCGCCGCCTGTTCGTCTTTACCAAAAGTCGCGCGCAGATCTTGCAGCCGGCTGAGCAGCGTAGCCATTTCCCGCTCGGTAGGCGTCCGTAGTGTGCAGTGGAGAAAGGCGAGCTCCACGCGGGCCTGGTCATCGCCCACGGGCGACTGGAGCAGCCGTTCCGCCAAGGCTCGGGCCGCCTCGACGTACGTCACATCGTTCAAGCAGGTGAGTGCGTGCAGCGGGGTATTGGTACGCGCGACTTTCACCTGGCACGTCTGCCGCGCCGCCACATCGAAGAACATCGTCGGGCCGACGATCCGGCGCCAGAACTGATACACACTGCGCCGATAGAGCGGCGCGCCGTGATCCTGTTCGTACTGGATTTTGCCGAAAGTGGCCTCTTCCCAAATGCCTGGCGGCTGATAGCCTTTCACGGGCGGCCCGCCGAGCTGCTCGATCAGCAGGCCACTGATCGCCAAGGCCTGATCGCGGATCATCCATGAGGGGAGCCGCATTCGCGTGCTGCGCGCGAGCAGCCGGTTCTCGGGATCGCGCTCCCACAGCTCCGGAGTCGCTCGCGACGATTGCCGATAGGTGCGGCTGGTCACGAAGGTCCGAATCAGCTGTTTGACATCCCAGCCTCGTTGCTGGAACTCGCAAGCCAGCCAATCCAGCAACTCGGGATGCGACGGCGGTTCGCCTTGAGAACCAAAATCCTCGGATGTTTTGACCAGGCCGGTGCCGAACAACGACTGCCAGTAGCGATTCACCGTGACCCGGGCGGTCAGAGGGTGTTCGGGCGAAACCAGCCAGCGGGCCAGGTCGAGCCGGCTGGGAGGGCTCGCAAGCTGCCCGACGTGGGCCGCGCCATCGCGCGGAGCGGCAATGTCCGCGGTGGGCGCCGTCGGATGTGGTTCGGCCGCGGGCGGGTCGCCGGCACCGCTGGGTAGCCGGGGCAAGACGGCCGGCACACCATGCGTTACTTGTTCGCCGTACTGGTTATAGGCACCACGGATCAGCACGCGCGTCTCGCGCGGCTGAGCGCGTTCCCGCATGACCATCGTGCGGGGAATCGAACGCTCGAACTGCTCACGGTGTTTCTTGGCTTCCTCCGCCGCTCGTCGCAGCTGGTCATATCCGGCCTCTGTTCCCGCTGGCAACTCGGCCACGCGCTGCTGTTGGATGTCGTTCCGGTCTGCCGCGGGACGCCGAAGCAGCTGGACGACATCGTCGGTCAACTGCTTTTCACGATTGGCCAGTTCACGGGCGGCGACTCGTTCCACTTGACGCAGTGTCTGCAACTGCTTTCGCTGCTGGGCGGAGGTCAGCTCGAGGACGGGGTTCGACAGCCCCCCGGCTTCGCGACCCGCACCGGTTTCGTCGATCGAGTTGAAGAACGCCGACAGTTGATAGTATTCGCGTTGGCTCAACGGATCGAATTTGTGGTCATGGCACCGGCAGCAATTCATCGTCAGTCCCATCCAGACAGTGCCCGTCGTCTCCACTCGGTCCTGGACGTAATCGACTCGCGATTCCTCGGCGATACGCCCTCCTTCGCCATTGATCATGTGGTTGCGATGGAATCCCGTGGCGACGATCTGATCCTGAGTCGCGTCCGGCAACAGGTCCCCTGCCAGCTGTTCGATGGTGAACTGATCGAATGACATACCCTGGTTCAGCGCAGCGAGCGCCCAGTCTCGCCAGTACCACATGGCGCGCGTCGGATCGCCCTGGTAACCATTCGTATCGGCGTACCGCGCCGCGTCGAGCCACTCCCAGATCATGCGTTCGCCGAAACGCGGAGACGCCAGCAGCCGATCGACGGCGCGTTCATAGGCTCCGGGCGACGAATCGCTGAGAAACTGTTCGACCTCGTCCAGAGTTGGTGGGAACCCGGTGATATCGAGCGTGACGCGGCGTAGCAGAGCGGCTGGCGGCGCCTCGTCGGCCGGTCGCAATTGCTCGACCTCCAGCCGATGCAGGACGAACGAGTCGACGGCCGTGTGAGGCCAACCGACGTCTTGCACGGCCGGCAGCGGCGGACGTACGGGACGCTGAAACGCCCAGTGCTGCTCCCAAGGTGCTCCCGCCTGAATCCAGCGATGGATCAGACTTTTCTGGGCGTCCGTCAGCTGGCGACCCGTCGTGGGAGGCGGCATGACCAAGTCGGCATCGGTTGAAATAATCCGCTGCCATAGCACGCTTGCTTCCGCGTCGTGGGGGCGAATCACGGGCTCCTGCTCCCGCAGAGCGCTGGCGCGATCGTCGAGCCGCAGGTCGGCTTCGCGCGTCTGGGCGTCGGGACCATGGCACTGAAAACAGTGATCCGACAAGATCGGCCGAATCTGCCGTGCAAAATCGATCGTCTCTGCTCGCAACGCTTCGGCCGCCGAACCCCGGCAACTCGGACCGAGAACTCCGACGATCGTCACGAGGAAGGCACTCGCAAGTTTCACGTTCATGTTATTCCCTTACGAGTTGAGCGGCGCTTACCATCGCCGACAGCAGCGCGGGTCCAAACTCCAGACGGTCGCTGACGAGCGGCCAGCGGTTTAATTTCATACTGAAGCCAATGCGCTGTTCCATCAGCATGACGGGGATTCCCGCCTCCTGGTACATCCAGTTGGTATTGCCGGCTGGCTGCTTCGCAACGCGTAACGTCGGTGTCGACGGATCAAACGTGGTACCCGCAACGAGCCGGTCGAACAGCGCACGCATCCGCGCCAGGCTCTGCTCTTCCGTCGCCTGCGTCTCGAGGTACTCGGCCGTGTCGGTGGTGTGCGTGGGATTCGTCCGGTCGATGCGCCGGCCCTTCGCCCGGTGGTGGAGCGGGGGG
>JBFWYF010000340.1:0-7458 GCA_050186685.1 Pirellulaceae bacterium | reverse complement strand
GCGGTGTCGGTGGCTCCCGTGACCAGCGAATTGAACAGCGACCGGCGGGCGGCCGCCGCGTCGCGAGTCGACAACCAGCGCTGAATCGCCATCTGGTCCGAACCCAGCGTGAACACATACCAGGCCAGCGACGAAACGATCGCGCCGCTGAAGGTCATGCGCGTCGAGGCATCAAAGCCCAGCCGCGGCGCATCCCAGTGCGGAGCCCACTCGCCAGGCCACCAGGCGCCCCAGCCACCCAGACGCGACGTAACCACGACAATTACCAGCGTAGCACCGCCCAGCATGATCAACGACTGCATGGCGTCCGTCATGACCACGGCGCGCATGCCTCCCTCGGCCGTGTAAATCAGCGTGATGACGCACATCACGATCGAGGCGGCCAGCGTGGCACCCGGTCCCAACCCGAGCAGCGGGGCCAACACCTTGTCCGCCGTGGCATACAGGATCGTCGCCATCCAAGCGAGCCGCATCGACAGAAACATCAGCGACCCGACGACCCGCACGCTCAATCCTAATCGTCGCTCCAACAGCTCGTGCGCGCTGGTCATCTGCTGCCGCATGATAAACGGAATCAGCCCCCAACCGACCACCACGGCAATCACCGGGAAGGCCACCAGCTGCGCTAACATCATCGGACCGTGCTTGATCATCTCGCCCGGCACGGCCAGATAGGACAATGCGCTTGTCAATGTTGCGAACAGCGACAGGCCAATCGCCCAGGGACTCATCCGCCGACCACCCAGATGGTAGTCGTCGGAAGTTTCCGTACGCATTCCGTAATACCGACCAATGGCCAGCATGGCGATGCCGTACAGCGCGATGACCAGCCAATCGAGTACGGTCATGAAGCAAGGATCCCGTCAAACACAAAATGACATACGCATCGGAGATCTCGCGACTCAACCACCATCACGCTCCGGTCGAGCGCGTCTCCGCACAGGATATCCGTCAACGAATGCCGCGGATTCTCTGGTTAGCTCTTGCCAACGAGAAAAAATGGTATTATTAATTGGCCTGAGCCGCAAGCATTTTATCGGCAAAATTTCTCCTGGCGACCCACATGCCACTGCCTGCTTGGACTTCGGCCCCCGCTTCCTAGGTCGGTTGCCCCGTTCGGCTCAGGTGACCCTACCTCAAAAATGAGTATTTATTCTGATGCGACCGGAACGGCGTAAGAGTCGGTCTCACCTGCTGGCCGACCAGATCGTGAAGCGGATCGAAGAAGAACAACTGCCGGATGGCGAAGTGTTCATGACCGAAGAGGAGGTGGCCCTGGAGTACGAAGTTTCGCGGACTGTCGCGCGCGAAGCCGTCGGGCGGTTGCGGGCCATCGGCTTGCTCGAAGGACGCCAGCGCAAGGGGCTGATCGTGCGGCGCCCCGATCCCGTACGTCTGTTCTCCGCCAGCCTCGCGACCCTGTCCCGATCCGCCAGCGATCGAGCTGAGATCGCTCAGCTGCGCTATGCGCTCGAAGTGGGCGCCATCGAGCTCGCCGTACGCAACGCCACACCCGAACAAATCACACAGCTCGAGGAACTGGCGGTGCAGTTGAGTGACGCGTTGAACCAGCGCACCGGGATCACTCGGCAGAAGGAACTCGACATCACCTTCCACACACTCCTGCTGGAGATGACGGGATCAACGCTGATCGCGCGGATGCAGCGGGTCCTGGTCGACTTTTTTGATTCGTTAGCGGCCGACGCGCCAGACGACGAGGCCAGCACGCAGCGCATCGGGTGGGAGCATACGGAGCTCGCCAGCGCCATTCGCGATCGCGATGTCGAGCGGGCGCGCACGATAATTCGGATGCAGGTCCGGAGGTATCTGCCAGGCTCGTTTACCAATCCGTCTCCCCCCGTTCATAGCGGAAGTCCTGAAACGTCCGACGTGGAGGCCCCGCAGATCTCGGAACTCTGGCGAGTTCCGCTACAAGTCCGTTCGTAGCGGAAGTCGCGCGAATTCCGATGTGCCTTCGACGCAGATCTCGGAACTCTGGCGAGTTCCGCTACAGCTACAGGAGAACGCGTTGCCATGTCACCCCGTCCCCGGGTCCTGGTCGTGGGAGTCGGTTCGATCGGCGAGCGCCACACGCGCTGTTTTCAAGCCACCGGGCGTGTCGAACTGGCGATCTGCGAGGTGCAACCTGCTTTACGGGACACCATTGCCCAGCGGTACGGCTTGACGCATGTCCACGCCGATCTCGGCTCGGCACTGGCCGATGCACCACAGGCCGTAGTCATCGCCACGCCGGCTCCCTTTCATATTCCGCAAGCGATTGAGGCCGTTCGCGCGGGTTGTCACGTGCTGATCGAAAAGCCCCTCAGCACTTCCTTGGACCGCATCGACGAGCTCCGCGACGCAGTCCGTGAGCGGCAGGTGGTCGCAGCTGTAGCATATGTGTATCGCGCTCATCCGGTGCTGGGAGCCATGCGGGAGGCACTTCAGTCTGGCCGATTTGGCCGGCCTCTGCAGGTCGTGGTCGTTTCCGGCCAGCACTTTCCTTTTTATCGGCCCGCCTACCGAGACATCTATTACCGCGATCGTCGCACCGGTGGCGGTGCCATTCAGGACGCGTTGACCCATACGATCAATGCGTGCGAATGGCTGGTCGGCCCCATCGCTTGCCTGGCTGCAGATGCCGCTCACCTGGCGCTGGCGGGAGTCGAGGTGGAGGACACCGTCCACGTCGTGGCGCGGCACGGTCAGGTGCTCGCCTCATACAGCCTCAACCAGCACCAGGCGCCGAACGAATCGACCATTACGGTCATTTGCGAGCATGGTACGGTCCGATTCGAGTATCACCAGAATCGCTGGCGCTGGCAGGTCGACCCGGCCGACAGCTGGCACGACGAACCGGGAACGCCCTTGGAACGCGATCAGCTGTTTGTCCGCCAGGCCGACGCGTTCCTGGATGCCGTCGCACAACGCTCGACACCGGCCTGTACGCTCGACGAAGCAGCGCAGACGTTAGCCGTTAACCTGGCGATCCTGGACGCCGTCGAGCGTCGGTGCTGGACCAGTGTCCGGGGCCAGCCGCACTGACCGCGTCGCCAGCCGGGCTTCGCTGACATTTCCTGTCCCGAGCGGCTCGGGCCGAGCGGGCCAGACGGTTCCTTGAACGCTTCCCCCCTCTCCCCAGGAGTTGCAAGATGTCCCAGCTCGAAATGACTCGCCGACAATGGCTGCAAGCTGCCACCGCTACCGGCTGTGCACTGGCCAGTATGCCCGTCCTGTCTCGGCCGGCGCAGGCCGCCGAACCCGGTCAACCGCTGGCGCTGGGGTCGCGCCGCGAGCTGCTGGTTGACGACTATCTCGTCAGCCGCCTGACGCAGGCGGCGTTACACCTGCATCCGCCCACGCCGAAAGAAGTGGTAATCACCTGCGATGCGCCATGGGAAGGTAACACGTCCGCCTACTACACGCTGTTCGCGGACGGGGACCGGTTCCGCATGTACTACCGCGGCGCTCACTACGACGAAGCGACGCGGAAGCCGGTTCATCCCGAGTTCGCGTGCTACGCGGAAAGCCGCGATGGCGTGCATTGGGAAAAGCCTCAGCTGGGGCTGTTCGAGTTCCAGGGTTCCAAGAAGAACAACATCGTGTGGGCCGGTTCGGGCACGCACAATTTCACCCCATTCAAGGACGAGAATCCCGCAGCGACGGCAGATGCCCGCTATAAGGCGCTCGCCGGCGGCCGGGCGACGGTCGAGGGCAAATCGAAAGCGGTGCTGCAGGCGTACAAGTCGCCCGACGGCATCCACTGGAGCTTGATGCGCGAAGAACCCGTCATCACGGACGGCGCGTTTGATTCCCAGAACCTCGCGTTCTGGCATCCCGGCCAGCAGCGCTACCTCGACTTCCACCGCAAAGGACGCAACGGGGTCCGGGACATCATGACCGCGTCCTCGACCGATTTCCTGAATTGGACGGCGCCGCAGTTCCTGGAATACAGCGACGCGCCGACCGAACACCTCTATACGAATGCCGTTCAGCTGTACCCGCGGGCTCCGCACCTGTTCATCGGCTTCCCGACGCGCTTCCAGCCCAAGAACGAGCAGGTCGAACCCGTGTTCATGACCAGCCGCGATGGTCTGCACTTCAATCGCTGGACGCAGCCGCTGATTCCCATCACGGCCCCCAAGGACCGCGACGGGAATCGCAGCAACTATATGACGCGCGGCCTGCTGCAGCTGCCCGGCCAGGATCGCGAGCTGTCGGTGTACGCGACCGAAGCGTACTACGCGGGACCCGGCAGCCGGGTGCGGCGGTTCACCTTCCGGACCGACGGATTTGTCTCCTTGCGAGCCGACGGCCCCGGCGGAGAACTTGTCACCAAGCCGCTCACCTTTACCGGTGGTAAACTGACGTTGAACTACGCCGCCAAGGCGGGCGGAAGCGTCCGCGTCGAAGTGCTGGACGCTGCCACGCAACAACCCGCCCTCGGGCTCACCGCGGCCGCCTGTCGGCCGTTGACCGGCGACGAAATCGAGGCAACTGTGACGTGGAGCACAACCGGCGACCTGGCGAAGCTCGCCGGTCAGCCCGTTCAGCTGCGCATCCTGCTTGACCAGGCAGACCTCTACGCCCTGCGGTTTGGCGCGTAGTCGACGTCCCCGTGCTCCGAATGGTCCCGATCCCGGTCGGCAAGACTTGGTCGCTTGCGCCATGTTTCGGCCGGAAGTCGGGCGACTTCAACTTCCAGACGATGACTCTTTCTCCAGAAAAGCGAGTGAGAATAATGTCCCGCAATCTAGAACGTATCCGGCCAGCGGCCGGTTGGCTCCCCTGCGGTCTGCTCGGCCTGAGTCTGCTACTGCTGTGCAGCGGTCCGGGCGTGTCGCACGCGGCGGGCGAATCGGATCTCGTCGAAGTCCGGAAAATCTGGGATCAGGCTCGTCACAACGCCTTCACGGACCTGGTCCGGTTTCAGGATCGCTGGTTCTGCGTGTTTCGCGAAGGTCAGGGCCATGTGTCACCCGACGGGGCGCTGCGCGTCCTGACTTCCAAGGATGGCAACCAATGGGAATCGGCGGCGCTGATCACAGCCAAGGATGCAGATCTCCGGGATGCCAAGATCAATGTCACCCCGGACGGACAACTCATGTTGTCCGGTGCCGGAGCGTGGCACGACAAGTCGCAGCATACGCATCAATCCATGTCGTGGTTCTCGCGTGATGGCCGCACCTGGACGGAGCGCCACGAGATCGGCGATCCCGATTTGTGGCTGTGGCGCACGACCTGGCATGACGGCAAAGCGTACGGCAGAGGGTACGGGTGTGGTAAAGAGCGGTTAGTGCGGCTGTACGTCAGCCCGGACGGCAAGCATTACGAGACGCTGGTGCCTACGTTGCTGGCCGAAGGATACCCCAATGAAACGTCGATCGTCTTTGAAGGCGATACGGCCTATTGCCTGTTGCGCCGGGATGGCAACCCGAGTTCCGGGCTGCTGGGTACCGCGCGGCCTCCGTATCAGGAGTGGCAGTGGCAGGACTTGGGCGTCAAGATCGGCGGGCCGCACATGATTCAGTTGCCCGACGGCCGTTTTGTCGCCGCCGTGCGGCTGTACGACGGCAAAGTGCGCACGTCGCTCTGCTGGTTGGATGTCGCTACCGGAAAGTTGACGGAGTTTCAGAAACTGCCCTCCGGCGGGGATACGAGCTACGCGGGGCTGGTGTGGCACGAGGGTCTGCTGTGGGTCAGCTACTATTCGTCGCACGAAGGGAAGACGAGCATCTACCTAGCGAAGGTAAAAATCGCCCCCAAAGCGTGATCCTTCCATCGGCCGGCCCTGGGAGACCAACCCTAGCGTGCCGGCCATCCCCTCGTACTCGTCTACTCCTATTCGTACTCGTACTCAGCGCAGCGGTACTCGTACTCGAATGCGGCCTAGCGCGCTGCGCCCTGCAGCCCGGAGTACGAGTAGGAGTACGAGTGCGGGCAGGATGGGAAGGCATTCGATATGGCGCGGCCATGGCTACCGGACCGGCGACTTCCCCAGCAGTCGTCGCAACAGCCCGATCTGGCCGGCGTGCAGCATTTCGTGCGCGGAGCAGAACAGGATCGCGCCCAGCTTCGTGGGAAACACCGAGTAGGGCATATCGACGGGCTCGTTCAACAGCTCGTCCGGATAATCAGCCATTTCGAGGAGGGCTTGGGCGTGGACGGCCTGCAGCACGGTGCGAATCTCGTCGGGCGTGGGGTTTGACGTGGGATCGGGATTCGGCACGGTCCCTCGGCTAAACCGCTTGCGGAAGTCCGACGACATCAATTGCAGATCCTCCGTGCGCCGCCCACGCGCACGGTATAGGCAGAGCCCGTACTCGGCCATGGCCAGATGGGCGACCTGCCAGGCCACATGCGTCACACTGCCCCCGGGCATCTGGAACCACTCCGCTGGCTCGATGTCCTCGATCAGACTGAGAGTATATTGTCGAGCAAATTCGAGTTGCCTTACTGCCATATCCAGTCGATCGCGCTCTGTCACGCCGTGATCCTTCTCTGCATGTCGCTTCGGGTTTCCGTGATCACAATTGGATCCGCGGATTGGGAGTTGCTAGATTGTGACGCATGGCAGGCCGTCTTACGAGTCGAGACGGCAGCGGACAAGGCTCTGTCCATTACGATTTTGATCTCCTTGTATGCGAGGTAGGACCATGTGGCGCTGCTCCATCCGTCTGTTCCTGCTCGGGCTGGCGCCGATCACGGCGTGGGCTCAAGACCCTGTATTTTCGGGGCCTCAGGTCGGCGAGAAAGTCGTACCCTTCGTGGTTCGCGGTGGTTTGGGTGAGCTGGCGGGAAAGGAATTGGACGTCGTCAAACAGGCGGATGGGAATCCCTTGCTGTTGGTCTTTCTGCACCAGGTCAATCGGCGCTCGATCAGTCTCGCGCGTTTGGTGCTCGAGTACGGCGCCACGCGCCGGGACAAGGGATTGACGAGTGCGCTAGTGTACCTGTCGGACGATCCGACCGAAGCCGAGAACGCACTGAAGCGGATGGCGCATGCCATGCCTAAGGGCGTGCCGGTAGGTATTTCGTTGGACGGCGCGGAAGGTCCCGGGGCGTATGGTCTGAACCGAAACGTCGAATTGACTGTGCTGGTCGCCAAAGAGAATCAGGTGACGGCGAATTTCGCGATCATTCAGTCGAGCATCCAGGCGGATGCACCGCGGATTATCGGCGAGATCGTCGCCGTGACGGGCGGCGGCAAGGTCCCGACGGTTGCCGAGTTAAACATCGGTCCCAGCGGGACGTTAATGAATGCGCGGATGGCCGACGGCGGCGAGTTGCCGAACTTGCTGCGTAGCCTGATTCAGCGGACCAACAGCGACGAAGCCGTTGCGGCAGCGGCCGAAGCCATCGAGAAGCATATCGCGAAGGCGCCCGCCGCCAAGACGCAGCTTGGGGAGATCACATCGCGGATTGTGAACGCCGGCAAGCTGGCCAACTACGGCACGC
>JBFWYF010000339.1:0-7462 GCA_050186685.1 Pirellulaceae bacterium | reverse complement strand
CGTCTCGGCCTGGCGATCCCGAGTCTCTGGGACATACTTCCACACGCCGATCGTCGCGCCGGACACCACAGGGCCCGCATATTCGAAGCGAGTCCCAGACGGTGGAAGTGCTTCAAGCGCCGAGAGCGCCGCGTAGCCGAGCTGCCGACCGTTCCGTTCCGCCACCTGGACGTCGCCCACGAATCCATGCCGCGGGCCGAGATCTCCGGACGCGCCCTGGAGAAAGACGCACGGTGCGCCCGTCGCCTGTTCGATTACCAGCCGCGTGGTGCCCGGATAGTCGGGGCTGACCAGCCGGTTGTCCCACGCCAGCGTCGTCGGATGGCAAGCATAGTTCACCAACGTCGCCAGCAACTTGCCGTCCCGATCACGGACGTCTGCGACCAGCAACGTGTCGTCCCCTTCGCCCTGGGGATTGAATCCGCAGACCCACTGGCGGCTTGCTTCATCCCAGAAGTCGCGATGGGCCGCGAGACCGCAGCGGCCATGTCCGTAGGTTAAGAGCGCCGGGACTTCCTGCGCGACCGCCGCCCGCACGAGCTCGGCCACGGAAGCTTGGAGGCGCTGCAGATAGTCCGGGATCAGGTCACCGCCGGGCAGATCGACGCGGTCGAGTGACAGCAGCCCGGCTCCGTGCGTGTGCGAAAACGTAACGACGACGCTTTCAGCAGGAATCCCGGCCCGGGCCTGGACGGCAGCGAGCAGGGCATCCATTTCTGCCCGGCCGAGCAGACAGTGGTCGAGTGTTACAACCACCTGGCGCGTCTCGGCGGCGTCATTCCCGCTCCCGCGCCGGAAGGAAACGGCGGTTGCCAAGAGAGGCTGATGAATTCCTTCGGAGCGATCGTGGACGGCAGCTCCCCACATGCGATGGTACATGCCAACAGGGGGAGTGATGTCGGCGCGAGCAATGCCAAAATCACAGCGGCTGGTAGGCGTAGACAGGTGCATCAGTGACGTATTCCCCTCCAAAAAGACTGCTGGAAGATATCGCCATTCGGGTTCAACAGCAACCAACAGAGACCTGCCCCGACCCACAGGACACCGAAGCACAGCAGGACGGTGTCCCAGCTCTGAGTGAGCCGGAGAAACTGCGGCACGCCGAGGATGAAGCAGACGGTCCCGAGATTGCCGATCATGTTCATGCAGCTGAACAGCTTAGCCAGGTGGTCGCCACCCATATCGATGGTGATCGCATAAGCACTGGGGCCACCCACAGCGGCCAGAAAGGTGCCGGCACTGATCATCAGCACGGCATAAATCGGATGCTGAACGAAGTACGCGGCGAGTACGAATGCGGCGCACAGAAACATGCAGGTGGCTGCGACACCTTGCCGAGCCAGCCGCCGGCTGCCGGTGCGGCTGAGGATCCAATCCGAAGTCGCCCCGCCAGCGAATGCCCCCAGGATCAGCGCGATCAAGGGCAAGCTGTTGAAGACTCCTGACTGCGAGATCGACATACCCCGCGCTTCTTGCAGGTATGTCGCGAACCAGCTGCCGAAGAAGCCCTGACCGGCCGCGCGGCAGAACTGCTGGCCGCAGATGCACCAAGTTGCGGGACTGAACAGCAACGCCAGCCACACGGCGGACGGTCGGGCGGCCGCCGCCGGATCGGCCGACGCAGGAGGCTCGCCGCCGGTCGGGCCGCGGATTACCGCCAACTCGGCGGGGCTCACGGCGGGGTGCCGCGCGGGATCATCTCGAAACCAGACGGCGAATCCACTGGCCCACAGCAGTCCCAAACTGCCGAAGATGGGAAAAGCCATCCGCCAGCCGAGGACCTCGAGCAGGAACCCCATGGCAGCCGACCCGATGGCGCCCCCCAGCGACATGAAACTCGCCAGCGTTCCGCTCGCGAATGCGCGCCGATCTGGTGGAAACCAGCGGGAGATCGTGCGCGCGCAGCCAGGAAACAATCCCGCCTGGAACAGGCCATTGACCAGCCATGCGCCGACTAGCCAGGGCAGGGCCGTCGAAAAACAGACTGCGGCCGTTGCCAGAGACCAGCCTGCGGCGAACCAGGGCAACGCCCGACGGCAGCCCCATCGTTCCACCAGCATCGCCCCAGGAATCTGGCCCAGGGCATACGGAAGAAAGAACAGCGTCATGACCAGTGCGATTGCATCCTTGCTGACTCCAAACTCCTCTCGGATCGTGCTCTCCGCCACACTGATGCTCAGTCGGCAGATGTACGAAATGGACGCGGCCAGGCAGAGGGCACCCAGGACGATGTAGCGAGCATGAGTCATACGTTCGCGGGGTACCGGAAAAAGGGATCGGCTGGCACTGGCCGGGCAAGGTCCCGCCGCTCGGCATGATAATGCCCTCTGTCGTCTGTTGCTGCAGCCCGTTTGACAAAATAATGGGGACCACTGAGGGGAGACCGAAAGGATGACCATGCGTATCGCCATCGGACAAGTCTGGCAAGAAACGAATTCATTCAATCCCTTGCCGACCACGCGGACCGACTTCGAGCAGTTCGGGGTCTACCGGGGAGACGACTTGGTCGCGCGCATGGCGAGCACCAACGAACTGGGTGGCTTCATCCAGTCGTTGCGAAGCTGGCCAGAACGCCCGGAAATCGTCGGATTGGTTCGACTGCCGGCATGGCCGAGCGGGCCCGCAACGCGCGCTACGTTCGAGTGGCTGCGGCACGAGTTCCTGGAGTCATTGAGCGCAGCCGGTACCGTCGACGCGTTGCTGTTGGCCCTGCACGGAGCCATGGCCGCGGAAGATCACCCGGATGTCGAAGGGGAACTGCTCGCGGCCATCCGCGCGCGCGTGGGTCCGAACCTGCCCGTGGTGGCGACGCTCGACTTGCACGCCAATGTCACGCAGGAGATGGTCACCCATGCGACTGTGTTGGTCCCCTATCACACGATGCCCCATGTAGACATCTTCGAAACCGGCCAGCGAGCCGCGCGGGTATTGCACCGCATCCTGTACGAAGGGGCCCGCCCAGTAACTGCGTTTCAGAAAATGCCGGCAGTCGTTCCTGCAGAACGCTCCAGTACGGAGGCGGCGAGTGGGCCCGCCGCCGACTTCAAACGACAGCTTCAGGCCCTCGAGGCAGATTCCTCGGTCCTGGCCTGCGGTCTGCTGCCCGTCCAGCCCTGGCTGGATGTCCCGCAGCTCGGCGCCTCTGTGCTCGTCACCACCGATGGCCAGCCGCCGCTCGCTCAAGCCGCTTGTCGCGAACTGGCCCAATCCTTCTGGCAGCGGCGGCAGGAGTACATCTGCGAATTGCACTCGATCGGCGATGCCGTACGTCTCGCCGCGGAGTTGGCCCAGGACGGCCTGATCGTGCTCAGCGATCCCGCCGACGCCACCACTTCGGGCGCCCCGGGTGACAGCGTCTGGCTGCTTGCCGAACTGCTGCAATACGACTGGCCGCGGCCCGTCCTCGTGCCGCTGGTCGCGCCGGACATCGTTCGGCAGGCCGAGCTGCATCTCGGCAAGGGACCTTCCACCGCTGCGATCCCGTTCAAGCTCGGCGGTGTCCGCGATTCACGGTTCGGCACAACCATCACCGTGCCGGCCACGGTGGAAAAGACCTTCCGTGCCGAGTTCGTCATGTCGGGGCACATCGGCCGGCAGCTGCCGATCGATATGGGGCCGTCCGCCGTTCTGTGCCATGACCAGATCCGCCTGGTCGTGACCTCCCGTAGCGGTCCGCATTTCGCACCCGAGCTGTTTCGAACGGCCGGTTATGATCCGTTCGCCGCCGCGGTGGTAGTGGCGAAGAGTCCCTGCGGCTTTCGCGCCGTGTACGAGTCCCGCGCACGGGCCATTTTCAGCGTGCGCGCACCGGGCTGTGCCCCGCCCGACTTTTGGAACTACGAATACCGTCAGATGCCTCGACCGTTATGGCCGTGGGACGACATCTTGGATTGGCAGCCCGATCCGCACATCGTCCAGCCGGCCCTGCGCTGATTGGCCGTCTCGCCAGTCTGCGAGTTACGCGTCGATGTAGGCAGCAACACACGCGGGCTCGGGTGGGTTCTGCCCCTTGCCCTTCAGCACCTCCAAGTGCTGCTTCATCGCCTGTGCGATCAAGGTTTTCACTTCGGCTAATGTCGCGCCGATCGCCACACAGCCTGGCAGATCCGGAACATAAGCCCCGTAGCTCGCATCCGACTTCTCAAAGATCACCGCGTAGCGCATCACCACTGTCCTCTAGCCGAATACAGCGCAGGATCACGCGAAGCGTTCCTGGCGGCACCAGCAACTCCAGCTTCCCAGAAATCGTGACGGGTTGCGGGATCGAATCGTGCGAAAAATGACGGACGTCGTTTTCCACTTTCTCTAGTCGCCACGTTTGGCGCTGCATGAGTTCGATCAACTGCTGAACCGTCACTAGCGATGCACCTTCTCGTTCCGGAGAAATAGGTTTGCCAGCAGTATCGTTCCGCCGCGCAGCACGGTCAAGAGCGGCTTCCGCAGGGGCTGCGGAAGTGTGGCCCGCCGGTCCCCGGCGGTTCTCTGCGTTCTCTTCCGTAGCCACGCTCGCCAAAGCGTCGGAGCTATTTCGCTGCCGGATTCGGGCTGGCCGGGGTCGGTTCACCGCGAGCGCGGCCGGCTTCGAAGCTGAAGGGCCGTTTTCCCGTCCCCGCAAACCCGGCAGCCGGCGTGCCGTCGTCGTTCAGCTTGCCCAGCGTCCACAGCAGGCCCTTGCTGACGGCATCGAGCCACACGTCCGCCGACATGGTCAGATTATTGTGTCCAAGTGTTGTGCCGAACACGCGAGCCTTGCCATAGGTGTTCGTCCACATCACGACGTGATCCTGCCGAGTGTCCTCGCCGTAGGCCGCGGCGAGCGGCGTGCAATTCGGCCAGACATTTTCGATAACGTACAATTCGTCACCCGGCGTCGTCCAAGACTCTGGGAAACGGCTGAGGATCGGGTTTCCAGCGGCGATCGGCCGGACCTTCAGCTCGCGTCCTCCTTTTTCATGGCGCCGTGAGGTGACGCCCAGCAGCTTTCGCCACTCGTCCGTGATCGCCGCGCGGTAGGTGTGCATCGAGCAATGCACGACGACCGCAGGAATTCCGGTGGTGGTATGCCCGCGCACGATCTGTTCGACGAACTTTACATTTTCCACGCTGCCGAAGCATTCGTTATGCACGACGACGTCGTAGCCCTGCGACCAATTCGGGCGATTGTAGATCGAGATTTCGTACGTACGATCGTTCGGATCCCCTTCGTGGACCACATTCCAGCCGATGCTGACTCGCTGGCTCAGACCCTCCGTCAGGATCAGCTTCTGCCGTTCGTAGTCGTGGCAGCATCCACCCGTGATCAGCAGCCCCTTCAGCTTGGGCGGTGCCGCCGGCTCAGCGGCCGTCGATTGCGGCGCGAAACTGGTACAGGCCACGACCAGCGACCACATCCACAGACCGGGATTTCGAGATAAGGCATGCATAGTGTTCCTGGATCCTTTCGGTACATCCGCTCACTTCTGCGGCGGCAATTTGAACAGGGAAACAACTAGGATGTGACGAACTAACTCCTTAGCGAAGTCGCGTTCTCTTGCAACGATGCATTCGTTTGACGTGCAGGAACGGTTAACTCCACCGACTGGGCCACAAAACCGTTCACGTTCGAAGTGGCTTCGACGACCAGCGTGTGTTCGCCGGTACGCGGCACGGACAGGTAGAATTCGTCGACTTGTCCCGAGCGGGCTCGGGGTGACGCCGGGATATCTCGTTGCCGCGCGTCGCGACCGATCCGCAGGATGTATTGCGCGCCGACCGCGGTCGCTCCCACGTCATAGCGTACGACCACTCGAAACGCTCCGTGCGACGGGAGCTGGCTAAGCTTGAACGTCCATTGCCGCGCGGAAGGCCGCTCGGCTGTGCCGTCGCCGGATACCGTGGGCGGCACAAGCTGGGCGACGCTGGCGGACAGGTGCACGTCCCCGCTCGCCTCCTGATACACAACAATCGGCGCTGGTCGGAGTGGTGTTGTACCGTCCGACGGAGCCTTGGCAATTGGAGCCTCGGCAATCGGAGGAGCGATGGCCGCCGGCATCGATTCGTCCGGTCGGCGCAAGGTCTGGCCGATCGTCCAGGCGACTCCGGCGACCAGCGCCAGGATGGCACCACCCCAGGGAAGCCAAAAACCGAGCAGGTATGGATCCCAGCTGCGCCGGCGGGGCACATCGCTGATCGCCACGCGCAACTCGAGGACCGGAATAGGAAACCCGGCGTTCGCCGATTCGCTGGGCGGCCGCACGGCGGCCGGTGCCTGCTCGACTGCCGGGGGAAGCAGATCCGGTGAGAATTCCGTGTGGTGCAGGCTGACGGCGTCGGCCAGGGCGGCATCGTATTGCCGCTTGCTGACCGGATTCAGCAACCGGACCTTTGCCGCGGCCAGTTCATTCAGCAAGGGCTGCGTGAACCGGCCCCGCGGTCCCGTCTGGAATGCTCGGACGTGCGCCATGCGCTGATCGGCTGCTGCCTGGATCCGTTGCACATCACTCTCGAAGCGATTCACGCCCAGCAGCCGATAGTAGTCGGCGGGCTGCTCTTCGGGAGGGATTCCCAGCCAGCGGTCGTAAGGGTCAAACGGTGCACTCATAGGATCGCCGAGGAAACACCAACCGCGTTTTCCTGTCCGTTCAAACAGCGGAGTGCCGCCGTAGTGGGCGGCACTCCGCCGGATAGGCTCCGCATCGGAATAGGGCGGCGGTGGCTGCGCGCGATCCGCCGATCAGGACTTGATTCCGATATTGATGTAGGCGTGCACGTGAGGTGCCCCGCGGAAGTGCCAGACGAACGAGGGCCCTTCCACGCGCCAGATATCCCACACCTTGTCGCTGCCCAGGTCATTCTGCTGGTAGAACGCGAGGTGCAATTTGTCGAGCCCGCCAGTGTCCTTCAGGATCTGCAGGACTTCGTCAACGTCTTCCTTACGATACGGGGCCAGGATGACCTTGACCGTCTCCTCGAACAGTTTCTTCTGGTCGGCGCTCAATTCACTGACGGCAATCCCAGGAAACTTGCCAGCTGCGCCTTGAATGGGCACGTCCGCTTCTTTCGGCGCCATGGCGAGCAAGGCCTGCTCACGCTGTTTGGGATCCAGCGCTCCGAAGACTTCGTTGGCCTTCTTCGTCTGGTAGTGGAACAGGTTTTCCTTGGGATCTTCCTCGCCGTGGCCATAGATGATGGGGCCGCCAAACGCCGCCCGATCGACGCTGTCGCCGTCGGCACGGAGCGTGAGATGCCGGCCCGTCAATTCCCACTGGCACTTGCCGCCCGGCGTGCCGAAGATGGCGACGCTATATGCGCCAATGCCGCCGTCATCGTACTCGGTCTGCTTTACGATCCGTTCGTAGCCATCGGGCGTGGTGACATTGCGAACGATCTCGTCGATCAACTTCTGCTGTTCAGCTGTGTAGAACTTGTCGCCGATACCTGGCGTCGTGATGTGCCAGTTGGCGCTGATCCGGCTGCGGAGCTC
>JBFWYF010000338.1:0-7465 GCA_050186685.1 Pirellulaceae bacterium | reverse complement strand
CGCCTCGCCCGGAACTGTTTCTGAAGGCCACGCCCCATCGCGTGGCGGGTCCGCGGCAACCGCTCCGAATCCGCGTGGATGCAACTTGGAATGTGCCGGAACCCGAGCTGACGCTGGTCCTCAATTCGCGCCTGAAGCTGGTTGGTTTCACCGTCGGCAATGATATGAGTTCCCGCGACATCGAAGGGGATAACCCGCTCTATCTTCCCCAGGCGAAAGTCTACAACCAGTGTTGTGGCCTGGGGCCGTGGATCACGCTAGCCCAAGCCATGCCGCCACCGGAGCAGATCGGGATTCACCTGGCGATCCGCCGCGGGGGAGCGACCGTCTTTGCGGGTGATACGAGCGTGGCGCAGATGGCACGCACCTTCGAGGACTTGATTTCGTGGCTCGGCAGGGACAACAGCTTCCCGCAGGGCGCTTTTCTCCTGACTGGTACGGGTATCGTCCCGGACAGCGACTTCACGCTGCATGCAGGCGATACGGTTGACATTTCCATTGATGGCATTGGGACCTTGAGTAACCCGGTGGTTCAGGGTGCTGGGGCCTGACGACGAGTGCGAGAGGGCGGCGGTGATTCATGACGCGACATAAAGTTCTGATTGCAGGGGAATGGCGAGACTCGTCGGGAACGCAGACTTTTCGGGCTGAAGACCCCGTAAGCATGCTGCCCCTCGCCGACGAGTATCCCGTGAGCGACTGGGCGGATTGCGAGGCGGCGCTCCAGGCAGCCGACGATGCGGCCAGACAGTTGCGTCAGGTGCCGGTGGATGTGCTCGCCCGCTTTCTCGAGTTGTACGCCGAGAAGATTGACCAGACCAAGGAACTACTGGTCGAGACGGCGCACATCGAGACGGCGCTGCCGAAATCGCCGCGACTGGCAGACGTCGAGTTGCCGCGCACCACGCACCAGCTGCGACAGGCCGCCGCGGCGGCTCACGAGGGTTCGTGGCGGATGGCGGTGATCGATACACGCAATAACATCCGGTCGGGATATGTCGCACTGGGGCCGGTGTGTGTATTTGGTCCGAACAATTTCCCGTTTGCATTCGGCAGCATTTCGGGTGGCGACTTTGCCGCCGCGATTGCAGCGGGCAATCCGGTAATTGCCAAGGCCAACACGTCTCATCCCGGAACGACGCGTCTCTTGGCGGAACTGGCGCATTCCGCAGCGAGAAACACGCACCTACCACCCGGCACCATTCAATTGCTCTATAGGACCAGCCACCAGGATGGCGAACGGCTGGTGTCCGATCGACGGACTGGCGCAACGGGTTATACGGGCAGCCGCTCGGCCGGCCTGAAGCTTAAGGCCGCTGCCGATGCGGCGGGCAAGCCGATCTATCTTGAACTGTCCAGTGTGAATCCCGTTGTGATCCTGCCCGGAGCCTTGCACGAACGGCCCGAGAAGATCGCAGAGGAGTTTACCACCAGCTGCCTGATGGGATCCGGCCAGTTCTGTACGAATCCGGGACTCGTCGTGCTGCTGGCCGGCGCCGAGTCGGAATCATTCATACAATCGGTTGCCCGACGGTTCGGACAGGCGCCGATTGGGACGCTGTTATCGCGCGGTACGCGGCAGCAACTCGAGCAGAGCCTGGCGGAGCTCCAACAAGCCGGGGCTCGCGTGGTCGGTGAGACCGTCTGCGTGGGCGGGCGAGGCTACTGTTCCCCCAACACCCTGTTGCAGGTCGACGGAGATCGGTTTCTCGAGCAGGCCGAAGCCCTGCAGACGGAAGCATTCGGGAACGCGTCGCTCGTCGTCCTCGCGCGCGACCTGGATCAGGCCTGCCAGGTAATCGATCACCTGGAAGGGAACCTGACGGGTTGCGTCTACTCGGACACCGAAGGGCGCGACGATACAGCCTATCAGCGCATCGCCGAACATCTCCGGCCGCGCGTGGGCCGTCTGCTGAACGATAAGATGCCGACGGGCGTGACGGTCAGCCCCGCGATGAATCACGGCGGTCCCTATCCGGCGACAGGCCATCCCGGCTTCACCGCCGTGGGGCTGCCGGCTGCCATGGTGCGGTTCGCGATGTTGCAGTGTTATGACCAGGTGCGCGCGGACCGCCTGCCAGGGTGGCTCCAAGACAAAACGCCGAACGGCATGATGTGGCGCTACGTGGACGGCCGGTGGACTCAAGCGGACGCGGTGCGCTGAGGAGATGGGCATGGACACTCTCCGCGGGTGGTAGGCCACGCGAGACGGGCGGAGTGTCGGGGTGCTGGCGCGGCGCGGCAGCATGTTTCTGCGAGCAATGCGCGCTGACCTTGCGCGTTAAATCTCCCTTCTTTTACCCATTAACGCTATTGACCGGCTATAGAAAGGCCGATATTTATCGCGGCCTCTTCTGCTATTCGCAGCCGGAGAGCCCCGTTGCCGTGGCGCGTAAGAAGTCTCTCGCGTGACGACGACGCTTTTCCTGTTTGATCTTGTCTTTTCGCAACCGTGCGATCCAACGAGCCGGAGCGAGCTCATCGCCCTGACTCACGTTTTGCCGGCGGACGGTGACGTGCGTTGGGTTGTCAGCTTTTCGTACAAGGAGATTCGCGTTGAAAGCGATCGCCAAACCGTTCATCGTGTGCGTGGCCTGGGCCGTCACGCAAACACCGTGCGCCATGGCGGGGCTGAGTTGGATGGCACAAGGCACCGGCATTGCCATCTGGTCGACCGCGCAACAAGAGGCGAGCTCCGATGCGGAGCGTCGCCTGGCCGCCGAGCAGTGGCTGAAGCAAGCTCGGCAGGCGCTCAGGGATGGGAACCTGGATGCTGCGGAGGACTATGCCGGCCGCGCGGAGCGGCTGGGGGCGGGCAATGGACCGCCCGGGTCCACGGCGGATTCCCCGGCGCTCGTCCGGCGCGATGTGGCCGCAGCGCGCCAGAACGGAGGCCGTCCGGCGGCGCCAAGCCAGCGCTTTGCGCCGAATCGAACGGACGCGGTGCCACCTCCGGCGGGTGGTGCCCTGCTGCACATGTCCGACCAGTCGCTCGAGGCGCTGACGGACGACGCCAAGGTGCGGGCGCTGCAGTTTGTGAATAACGGCCGTCAGGCCTTGAAACGGGGCGACGTCAACGAAGCCTTGGCCTGGCGCCAGAAGGCCTTGGCGACGGGCGCCGCGTTCTCGGCCAACGAATATTCTCCCGCCAACTTGACGCTGGAGTTGAAACAGGCCGGCGTGGATCCGGCACGGCTGGCGGTCCAGCCCGCTCCCGCAATGAACGTCGGGCCCGACTCGATCACTCGTCAGAACTTGTCCCGGTTGCCATCCATTGGCGGTTCGAGAGGCGGGCCGGTGCCGCAGATGCAATCCGCTCCGCAGCTCTCGAATCTGTCGGCGGCGAAGGCGGAAGCGATTCGGTTGGCGGCCCAGGCCCGGGCGGCCCTGGATCGCGGCGACCTGCTGGCCGCAAAGCAGCTGGCCTCGCAGGCCGAGTCCCTGCGGATTCCCGAGAACGAGTTCGGTGCGAATGAAATTCGTCCCTGGGAAGTGATGCTTCAGGTCGACAGCGCTATCAATCGCCGGAACGGTGTCGTGCCCGCAGCAAACTATGACGCGGCGCCGAATCAGGCCGCTCCGGCTCGCTCAGGCCAGTACCCGGTGACGCGCGGCCTGTATGAACCGTCGCGCGATACCACACGGAACTCGCTGGCACAGGGGCAACTGCCGACGCTCGCTGGACCGGAATCCGCCGCACAGCAGGGCGGTTCGCAAGGCGGCTCACAAGGTGTGCGGCTGTACGAACAGGGAGTGGCCGCTCTCTCGTCAGGTGACCGAGCGGGTGCCGTGGCAGCCTTCCAGGAGGCCTGGAAGTACGAAGGCGAACTGCCGCCGGATGTCCGCCAGCAACTGAAGGACAAATTGGTCGTCCTCACCCAGACCGTGTCGACGCCACCGCGGACGGGCAACGAGCCGGCTCCGCTCGAAGAAGTGGACTCGCAGCAGCAGCTGGTGTTCCAGAAGCTGTACCGCGAAATTGCCGCGGAAGAACAAGCCGCCGAAAAGATGACGACGGTCGATCCGAAGGGCGCACTTCAGAAGATGACCGCCCTGCGGGAACGCGTCTCGCAGGCCGATCTGGACGCGGCTCACAAGAAGCAGCTGCTGACGTTCGTCGACCGGAACATCGGCCGGTTGGAGACGTTCATCGAGCAGAATCGGGGTGAGATCGAGTTGAATGAACGCAATCGCAAGGTCCTGAATGAAATCGAACAGGGCAATCTCAAGAAGTACGAGATCGACGACACGATTGCAGCGAAGGTCGAGGAATTCAACAACCTGATGGAGCAGGAGCGGTTCGCTGAAGCGCAGGATATCGCCCGCCAGGTGCAGGAACTCGCCCCCGACAACCCGATCTCCCGCAACCTCACCATGACCGGCAAGTTCGGCAGCCGACTGCAGGAGCAGAACCGGATCAAGGACATGAAGGAACAGGGATTCTACGATGCATTAACCTCGGTGGAGGAATCCGACGTTCCGTTCGATGACCGCGAAGTGATGAACTTCGGAGACGCGAAGCGCTGGAATGAACTGAGTGAATCCCGACGCAACAAGCTCCGCGAAATGCAGCGGCGGCTGTCTCCGGCGGAAATGCAGATCAACGAGGCGCTGAAGAAGCAGGTGGAAGTACGTTTCGACAATCGGCCCCTCAAAGAGGTCCTCGACACCCTGGGCAGCCTGACGGGAGTCAACATCTTTCTCGACGCCAGCGGGTTGGCCGCCGAGGGCATCACTTCGGATCATCCAGTAACCATCACGTTGCAGCAGCCGATTTCGCTCAAGAGTGCCCTGAATGTCATCCTCCAGCCCTTGCGTCTGGGGTTCGTCATTCAGAACGAAGTCTTGCACGTGACGAGCGAACAAGCCAAGGGCTCGCAGACCTATAACGAGACGTACTATGTGGCGGACCTGGTTGTGCCCATTCCGCATTTCGCGCCCAGCCACAACGTCGGATTGCCGGCGGCCATTCGCGAGGCTCACCAGGCGCTGGGCCTGGGATACCCCGGATCGGTCCAGCTGGCCTCGCCGATCTCACTGGCCGAAAACGACCCGGCGAATGTAGGTACGGGGGTGCTGGCTCAGGCAGCGTCCAGCTACCTGCCTGGTCGCCAGGGGACACGTCCGATCAGCCCGAACGGTCAGTTCCCGAGCAACATGGGCGGTGCGGCACTGGCCGACTTCGATACGCTGATCGACCTCATCCAGCAGACCATCGCGCCCGATTCGTGGGTCGATGCGGGCGGCACCGGTGCGATTGAATCGTTCCCGACAAACTTGAGCCTGGTCATCAGCCAGACCCAGGACGTCCACGAGGACATCGCCGATCTGCTCGACCAGCTGCGGCGCCTGCAGGACCTGCAGGTGGCCATCGAAGTGCGATTCATTACGCTGCGTGACAACTTCTTCGAACGCATCGGCATCGACTTCGATTTCCAGATCGACGACAACGTCCTGCAGTTGCGACGCGATGACCAGGGTCCCAGCATGGCCATTGGTCTCGGCCAGGATGGCAACCCGACCGTGGACCTCGACATCCCCTTTGACCAGGATACCTTTGGAGCCGCGATTCCTCCGTTCGGCGGGACGCTCGTCAACGGTGCCACGATGGGTGTGGCCATCCTGAGCGATATCGAAGCGTTCTTCGTGGTCCAGGCCGCTCAAGGGGATCGCCGCAGCAACGTGCTGACCGCTCCCAAAGTGACACTGTTCAACGGTCAGCTGGCGTCGGTCAACGACACGTCGCAACGCCCGTTCGTGACGAGCTTGATTCCGGTTGTCGGCGACTTCGCCGTCGCCCATCAGCCGGTGATCACCGTACTGAATGAAGGTACCCAGCTGGGAGTGCAGGCCGTGGTCTCTCCAGACCGCCGCTTCGTCCGGCTGACGCTGGTGCCGTTCTTCAGCCAGGTCGGCGACGTCCAGGAGTTCACCTTCAGCGGTACCACGACCACCGATACCGGTACCAACGTGGTGGATCCCAACGGCGACCCGACTGGCGAACGCGACAACCAGGTAACAAGCCGTGCCGGCACGACGATTCAGCTGCCTACGTTCTCGTTCACCACGGTCTCGACGACAGTCAGCGTGCCGGATGGCGGCACCATTCTGCTAGGTGGAATCAAGCGACTGTCCGAAGGTCGCAACGAGTTCGGTGTCCCCGGGCTTAGCAAGATCCCCTATGTCAACCGGTTGTTCAAGAACGTGGGTATCGGCCGCGACACCTCGAGCCTGATGCTGATGGTGACACCACGCATCATCATCCAGGAAGAGGAAGAAAGTAAGCTGGGGCTGAATCTGAATCCGTAACAGAACGAACTTGCTCTCCAGAGTTCGCTCGGATGGGCCCGTCTGTCGCCACACAGACGGGCCTTTTTTTGTTTTATAATCCCCGCCACGTGTGCGGCCCGCGATGAGCCGCTGACCGTTTCCTGTATCGAGGGGAGGCCAGCTTGCATGCCAGACGTTTCCGGAATCCTGCCCATCGCCCACACGCCGTTTCTGGACAACGACGACATCGATTATGCCACGCTGCGCCGCCAGGTCGATTGGGCGCTGGCGCAGGGAGCGCAAGGCTACTGTACGGGGATGGTGTCCGAACTGCTCCGGCTGACGGCCACGGAACGCATCGAGCTGACCCATCGGCTGGCGGAGTTCAACGAGGGGCGAGGTGTGGTCGTGGCGAGCATCGGAGCGGAGAGCACCCGCCAGGCGCTCGTGTTCGGTCGAGAGGCCGAACGGGCGGGGTGCCAGGCCGTGATGGCGATTCCGCCCATCTCGGTCGGTCTGCCGACCGACGAAATTGTGGCCTACTACCGCACGCTCGCCGAGGAATTGTCACTCCCCCTGATCGTTCAGGATGCTTCGGGATATGTGGGGCGGCCGATTCCCATTCCCGTCTGTGTCGATCTGCTTGATCGCTACGGACCGGAGAAGATCCTGTTCAAGCCGGAAGGGGCTCCGATCGGGCCGAATCTGTCGGCGCTGCGCGATGCCAGCGGCGGACGGGCACGGATCCTGGAAGGCTCGGGTGGCATCCTGCTGGTCGACAGCTACCGGCGCGGGATCTCCGGCACGATGCCCGGCATGGAGATGCTCGACGGCATTGTCGCCTTGTGGCGCGCTCTCGAGCGGCATGACGAGGAGGCGGTCTACCGCGTTTACTATCCCATCTGCGCGATCGTGGCGCTGCAGCTCCAGGCGGGGCTCGATGGCTTTCTCGCCATCGAAAAATACCTGCTCGTCAAACGCGGACTGTTTCCGTCGGACCGCCGCCGGCGCCCTTACGCATGGTCACTCGATCCCGAGACAGCCGCCGAGGTCGATCGCCTGTTTGACCGGCTGCTGGCAGCCGTGAGGTAGCGGAAGTGGCAACACTTCCGGAATCGCTAATATGTCTCGGAACTCTTGCGAGTTCCGCTACTCAGGCGCGAGAGGTGGCGGCGAGCCGGGCGAGCAGGTCGCG
>JBFWYF010000337.1:0-7483 GCA_050186685.1 Pirellulaceae bacterium | reverse complement strand
CACGATCACCAGCAGGAATTTTACGGCCCCCTCCGGGACTCGAGTCAACAGAAATACGCCGACCGGGATGCCGACCACCGAGGCGACCAGCAGGCGCCAGCCGCTGCGCCAATCGGTCGCCTCGTGACCCGTCCCGAGAATCACCAGACTGTTCGCCACCGAATTGATCGCGACCAGGACGGTGGCCGTCTTCACGTCCAGCAACAGGGCGAGCAGTGGCATGGCCACCAGCGCTTCGCCGAATCCAAACGTGGATCGGGTCAGCGAGGCCACGAACACGATCGCCGCCACGATCCAAGTCGGCGTTACTTCGTTCATTACTCCCGACGAGGTGCTGCTCGTTCGGTTCACTTTCTGCCCAGACAGTACAGGAACTTGTCGTTCCGCCAGTAGATCCTCCCCTTGTCGACGGCCAAAGAGGCGTTGGCCCGATGGTCGTCGTCGACCATCTTGTTCTGGGCGATCAGCGTGTACTGCGGCTTCGCAGCAAAGACAAAAATGCCCTCGTGCTGCGAAACGGCGTACAGCCTGTCGGCCGCGGCCACGATCGATGCATACAAAATGCCAGGGCGAGGCTCAATCCGCTCTTGAAACATGACTTGCCCCGTCTTGCCGTCCAGGCATGTCAGGTCCCCTTGCCGCTCATTGACCCAATACAAATATCCGTCGAGGAACACGGGCGAGGAAACGTTGGCCCCCTTATTTTGGGTCCACAGGACATGAGTCGAGCTGACGTCGCCCGAACCCCCAGCTTTCACCGCCATGGCCGTGTTGCGCCGGCCCCCAATCGCGTACACGATGCCGTCTTGCGCCACCACGCTGGGACAGACGTAGCCGCGGTCCGGAATGCCCTCGCAATGCCACAGCTCCTTGCCCGACGCGGGGTCCAGGGCCAGTATTTTTTCGGGAAGACTCACTATCAGCTCGGTGCGCCCCCCGGGAATTTGGACCAGCGCGGGCGTGTTCCAGCAACCCTTAATCCCTTCCACTCGCCATTTCACCTGACCATCCTTCTTGTCGAGCGCCACGAGCGAGCGGCTTTCCACGCTCGCATTGACGATCAGCAGATCACCAAACAGCACGGGGGATGCGCCGGAACCCCACCCCGTGACCCCCGTGCCAACCGTCGAGCGCCACCGTTGCTGACCCTGGAGGTCGAACGCGAACACGCCGCTGCGTCCAAAAAATACATACACGTGGGTACCGTCCGACACCGGCGTACTGGAACTGTAGCCATGCCAGCCGTTGTTACCGCCCCCGTACACGGATTCGGGCGTGTCCGCCGGCACGGTCACCTGCCACTGCTGACGTCCATCCTGCCGATTGACCGAGATCACATGGCGAACCAGGTTTTCCTGCTTCCCCGGCATCTCCGCAGATTGACCGTATCCGGAATAGCAGGTGACCAGAACCTGATCGCCTACCACGATGGGGCTGGACGTACCCAGACCCGGCAGTTCAGCGCGCCAGACCAGGTTTTCTTCGGCGGACCAGGTTTGGGGCGCAGCGTCCTCCGTCACGGCATTTCCGCCCGGTCCGCGAAATTGCGACCAATCCGCCCAGCTGCCGGAAGCGATGGCGAGACTGACACCCAGTACGACGGTCCATCCGGAATAATTCATAGGCCAATTCATCTCGTAAAAGTGTGGGATACTTGCCGCAGAGTCGCTAGCGACGATACCACCCTACAACTCGGCGACTGACCAAGTGGGATAATGCAAAAATCGCAATCAAAGTTTAACGAATCGACACCACTTGCCGAAGTTACTCCTTAACTACGGCCTGCTGCCTCTCGGCCGCAACGCCGACCGCCTCTCTTTCCCGCCCAATCCTTCGGATCGTGATGATGTTAAATTCGGAACCCTCGCTCGCACAACAGATTGACACGGCGATTGCCAGCAGCCCCCACCTGTCGAACCGCCGCCTGCGTATCGAGATGCAAAACGGACGAGTCGTCCTGCTAGGGACAGTCCCGTCGTATTACCAGAAGCAGATGGCTCAGGAAGCCGTACGACGAATCCAGGGCATCGAGGTCATCGATAACCGTCTGACGGTCTCGGCCTGATACCGCCTGCCCGTCCCCAGGTGGCACTGCGCACCACCCGGCAAAAGGAACGACTGCGACGATAAACCCTCTCCCGCGGACATGTTCCACGGGAGAGGGCTTGAGTTTTGCAGCGGGCCGTGGACGGCAAAAAAATCCGCCGTCCCGACATCAAAGATGGATCCGCGTAGTTGCGTCTCGGGGACTAGAGCAGGGATTTCAGCGCGGCAATGGCGGCGGCGTAATTCGGCTCGCTGGCCACTTCGCCCACCGTCTCGGCGTACACGACTTTGCCTTGAGCATCCAGGACGAACACGCCTCGCGCCAGCAGTTTCAGCTCCTCGATCAGCATGCCCCAATTCATGCCGAACGATCGGTCCTGATAGTCGCTTGCGACGCGCATGTTCTTGATATCTTCCGCGCCGCAAAACCGATTCATGGCGAAGGGCAGGTCCAGACTGACCGTCAGGGCGTTGATGCGATCGCCCATGCTGGCGAGTTCTTTGTTGAAGTGCTTGGTTTGTGTCTGGCAGACCGGTGTATCCAGCGACGGCACGACGCTCAAGAACGTCGGCTTGCCCTTGAGATCCGCCAACTGAATGGTCTTCAGCCCGCCCTCAAAATAGTGGAGCGTGAAATCGGGGGCCGGCTGGCCCACCTGGACGGCCTGGCCGGCGAGCGTGAGCGGATTGCCCTTGAAGGTAACAGCGCCCTTTCGCGACATCGAAACTTCCTCCACAGTAGCAGGGGGGGTCGGGTGGTAAAGTGTGTCACACACCTCGCAGGTGTTGTTGGCGGTAGTATTGCCGGGCCCCAGGGGGGCTTCAAGGGGACTGGAAAGCGTGCGGGAGCCCGCCGAGTTCGTTGACCGTCCCCGCCGGTAAAACTAGAATGAGACGGAACTCGGCCGTTAACCTAGCTTTTCTTTCTGTTCGGGCGTTCGCCGGTTTCCGTAATGAGTTCGGAAAAAGCTCGGGCAGAGCGAGGGAACCGTTGGACAAGGTGGTCCGATCGAGACGGGGGTTCGAAAGTGACGGAGGTCCGACAGTGAAGGAAGGATCGGACAGCAGATCGTCTGCGGTTTGGCGTGGAATGGGCCAGACGACGGACTCCAAGTCCGGCAGCGGGCGATTGTCGGATCCTGGCGTCCCGGCTGCGGGGATTCCGCTCGCCGGTGACGAGAAAACGGTGATTTCCAAACGTCCGGGGGCCGCGGCCGCCGTGGTCTTGTCCCCCATGAAACCCTCGGACGTGGGCCGTTCGTTGGTCGGCGAGACCCTCGGGCACTTTCGTCTGGAAGAATTCATCGGCGGGGGTGGCATGGGGGCGGTCTTCCGTGCCACCGATCTGACCCTGGAGCGGACCGTCGCCGTCAAAGTCGTCTCCAACGACGAGACCGACGAAGAGATGCTGCGGCGATTTCGGAACGAGGCGCAAAGCGCCGCGCGCCTGGATCATCCAAACATTGCGCGGGTCTATTTCGTCGGCCAGGATAAGCGCTGGAACTTCATCGTCTTCGAGTACATCGAGGGCGAGAATATCCGCGACCTCGTCGAGCGGAAGGGGCCTCTGTCGATTGCCGACGCCATCAGCTTTACCCTCCAAATCGCTGAGGCACTCCAACACGCTTCCCAACGGGATGTCGTGCACCGCGACATCAAACCTTCCAACATCCTCGTCATGCGGGATGGCCGAGCGAAGCTGGTCGATATGGGCCTGGCGCGCCTGCACCAGGTCGATGCGCCCTCCCAGGACGTCACGGCGACAGGAGTGACGCTCGGCACGTTCGATTACATTTCGCCGGAACAGGCGCGGGACCCGCGCGGCGCCGACGTGCGGAGCGATCTATACTCGTTGGGTTGCACGCTGTACTACATGCTGACCGGCCTGCCTCCGTTTCCCGAAGGTACGGTACTACAGAAACTGCTGAGCCACAGTGGAGACCCCCCTCCCGACCCGCGCGACTCGCGCCAGGACATTGACGACGAACTGTTTGGCATTCTGTTGAAGTTGATGGCCAAACAACCGGCGCAGCGATACCAGCGTCCGGCCGAGTTGATCCAGGCACTGCTGCTCCTGTCGGACCGCTTGGGAATTCGGCACGAAGGCAACTTTGCGCTGTTGCCGCTTCCGCTCGAACAGACTCCCTCCCGCTTGTTCGTCCATCTGCCTTGGCTGATCCCGCTCAGCCTGCTGTTTTCCGTGGTGTATGCCACGGAATGGTTGCTGCCGGAGTCCGGTTCCATACGCCGCGAGCCGGTGCTGCCCACGCCCCCGGCTCAGCCCTCCGTGGCCGATTCGCCGCTGTTAGAAGTGTCCGCCGCCCCGCTGACCATCAGCGATCCGGTCCCGAGCCGGCCCGCCGAGTCGATTGCCGTGGCACCGGCCGCGGACGCCCGCCCATCTGGTTTAAACGGGGGAGCGACCACCCCCCTGGGCACTGGATCGACGTCGCTGGTACCGGATCCGAGCCATGTCGCATCGGTTCCCCCGAATCCAACTCTCGCCGGTACGGACATTCCGGCTGGATCGTCCAACGCCGTCGCCGGGAACTTGTTGACCGGGCCCCCGTTCGCTGCTTCCTCGCCGGGACCGTCCATGTCGGCATCCGTCGCCCTATCCCCCGTCGCCGCATCCCCTGTTGCTACATCACCTCTCGCCGCGTCCTCCGCCGGCACTACAGCCCCTCAGGAGCTGGTTGTTTCCCGCCCGTCGCTCGCCGATGCTCCGCGAACTCTGCCGGATTCCGGCCAACCGGCGGACGCCGATGGCTCGACGCGGAGAATGACTCCCGACGCAAGCGTGATCGATGCCAGTGGTGGGGGCGTGAGATCCGTTTCGCCCCTGGGTGCCGCCGAGCAGCCCATCCCGGACAACGTCCTGGTTGTCATCCCGCAAGCCGGGCAGCCGGGCCATCCCCGCGTGGCCAGTTCGCTGGCCGCAGCGTTGGTCGCGGCCCAGTCCCATTCGAACGTCGATACCATCCTGTTGCGGTTTCACGAGCATACGGAACCGCCACTGACATGGACCGCTCCTGCCGAGCGTTCCATGCTGACCATCCGCGCCGACGACGGCTACACTCCCCTGATCCGGTTCCGTCCGGACTCCGATGACGGTCTTTCCAGCCGCAGCATGATCCAACTGATGGGTGGCGACATCCACTGGGTCGGAGTCCATTTTCGGCTGGAATTCAATCAGCCGCTGACCAACGAATGGTACCTGTTCGATTTGAAGCAGGTAAACCTGTTGTCCTTCGAGGAGTGCACGCTGACGATCGCCAACGAGCAGGGTATGACCAGTTCGTTCCTCAACATCGCCGGGGGGCCACGGGCGGGAGTGATGCCGGAGGGAATGCCGTCTGCCTCGGAGCTGCGCCGATTTCCGACGGTCGAGCTGAATACGTGCGTGGTTCGCGGTGCTGCGAATCTCGTCCGCGCGGCCGAAGGCACGCCGTTCCGCCTGTCCTGGATTCAAGGATTTCTTGCTACGTCCGAACCGGCCGTTTACCTGCGCGGGTTGAACGACCAAGGAGGGCCACGCCGCATCGAACTGCGGCTCGAGCGCGTGACCGCTAGCCTCCAGAACAACTTGTGCCTCGTCGAACTCGACAACGGGGCCCCGTACGCTCCTATGCTGAACGTCCATTCCACCCACTGCGTGTTCGATATTCGGCGAGCGGATACGCCGCTCGTCGAACATCGCGGGGTGGACAGCATGGACATCATGGACGCATTGCCCCGCAACCTGTTCACCCAAGGCGGCAAGAACAACCAATACTCCCGCAATCTCGACACGGTCTGGCGGATCGAGATGACCAATCAGGAAAATCGCAAATTCACTTGGCCGCCCAGCGAGGATTGGTACCAGGAGTTTTCGAGCGAGAAGTACACACCTTGGAAACAACCGCTCCCGCCTACCGATACGCCGGTCCACGCCTATGATTTTCGTGACTTCCGGCTGGAAGACGGCTATCTCGTGGCGGGATTCGGTGAAGACGAGTTACCCACCCCGGTAGAACCGTCGGAGATACCTTGACGCCTCATGGCGAGGTCCCGGCGGAGCCGCCATCGGCCGCGGAAGTCTCCTCTGCGGAGCCGAGCACATCGGCTGCGTCACCCCCTCCCTTTCTGGCACAAGGGGCTGCTTCGACGAAAGGGGCTATGGGAGTGCCATCCGTCGGGACACCGGGCGGGTCCGTAGAAGTCAGCGGCTCGTCGACGGGAAGCTGCCGGTGGAGAGGCGAAATGCGGCGAGCTCCGTCGTGGACTAGGCGCATGGGGCGGCGTGCCACTACGGGAATTTGCGCCTGACAGCGGCACCAGCAGAACGTGACGCTGCCCGGCGTGCGCTCCACGTGCTGGCAGGCGGGACACTGCCACTCGCGACGCAGGTCGTATTTCAACCGCTCGTACGGTCCTTTCATGGGTTCAGTGCCCGGCCGGCGCGTAGTAAGGGTTGCGGCCGGCCGCGTGGTCTGTCGTGTCGAAAATGGCCCCCACCTCGGGCACCGAGCGGCGGATGGCCGACTCGACGCCTTGCCGCAGGGTCATCGATGCCATACCACAACCTTGGCACCCGCCCCCCATGCGCAGGTACACATCATTGCGGTTGACGTCGATCAGCTCGACAAAGCCACCATGGGACGCCACCGCCGGATTAATGTCCATGTCGAGCACATCCTGGACGCGTTCACGGAGCACCTCCGCGGCTGGCAGCTGCTGGCGCGCCTCGGCGCTGACCGCCGGCTGGCCCGAGGCAGCCCACTGCCGAATCGTAGCACCGATTTTCTTGCCGAGAATCGGCCAGTCATCGACCCCCCCTTTGCTGACCGTGACCTGATCATGGGAGATCAGGACGCCGCTGACACCTTCGATTTGAAACAGCTGCGAGGCGAGCGCGGATTGGGCGGCCCGTTCGCGGTTGTTGAAGTAGAACGATTCCCCAGGGTAGACGGGGCGGTCGACGGTGAAACGGCACATGGCCGTGGTGAGCGGCTCGGCCGTGATTCGCATCTGACTGGGATCCATTACGAGACTCCTGCGGCAAGAAACGTGTTGATGGCGCTATTATAGAAAACGGTGTCGCAAAGTCATCTGCACCGGCGCGAGCCGGCTCGCTTACCCGGCACGAGCGAACCGCCGATACAACGTAGCATAGACTCCGCCGGCCGCCAGCAATCCGACGTGCCGGCCTCGCTCCACGATCCGGCCATGATCCAGCACCAGTACCTGGTCGGCATCGCGGATCGTGCTCAAGCGGTGCGCCACCACGAAGCTGGTGCGATCCCGCAGCAGTACTTGCAGGGCATCTTGAATGCGCCGTTCCGTTTCGCTGTCGATGCTGCTGGTGGCCTCGTCCAGGATCAAGATGCGCGGATCGGCGAGCAGGGCGCGCGCAAAACAGATGAGCTGACGCTGGCCGACCGATAAGGCGCTCCCT
>JBFWYF010000336.1:0-7503 GCA_050186685.1 Pirellulaceae bacterium | reverse complement strand
CCAGCCAGCAAGGAGGCGCCCTGCTACGGGATTGCACCGCGGTCATCTCGGGAGGCACCCGTCGTCTGTGCAACAGCGGCGCTTACGGCATCTACGCCGATCGGGCGCTGGTAACGCTGCAGAACATGGAAATCACCGGCGTCACGTATGGCGTGCAAGCGTATGGATCAAGTCAGGTCACGATGTCGAACAGCAACCTGTTCCAGTGCTCTACGAACGGTATCCTGCTGGACGCGTCCCAAGCCACCGTTGCCAATTCGACCATCAGCCACTGCGGCGTCGGTATCTCGGGACAAAATGACAGTACGCTGAACCTGACCTCGAGTACCCTGCAAGCCCACACGAACTGGGGCATTCACCATACGGGGTTCGGCGCGCTGACCAGTTGCCAGATCCAGGACTGTGGACAGGGTCTGTATCTGAGCGGTGCCTCGGAGCGCGGTGACATCACGCTGGAGAACGTGACGATACAAGGGAGCCAGGCCGACGGACTCGTCGCAATTCGCTGCACCGGCAACGCGACAGGCGGCGATGGTGGCTTCAGCCAGGGCGGCGAATATGGGGCTTACCTCTACGACTCGGCCCTGACGTTGTCCGATGCGGCGGTCTCCGGCGCTGAGTACGGTATTTCGGCGTTCCAAAGTGAGCTCGATTTGCAGCAGGCCACGGTGGAAGACTGCACCATCGATGGACTGTTTCTCGACCAGACCTCGGCGTCGGTGACGGATTCCGCGATTCGCGGTTGCCGCTACGGGATCCGTAGCGAAAACAATGGAACTTTGCAGGTGAGCGGTTGTGAACTGACCGGGCACCGCGACTGGGCCATCCATCATGCCGGTTATGGATCCGTCGCCGATTCGACCGTATCGGGAAATGAACGCGGCCTCTACCTCGTTGGTGCCACGACCCGGGGTGACGTGACGTTGAGCAACACGGGTGTGGAGGACATGGATCAGGAAGGCTTGTCATTGACCCGCTGCATCGCCGACGTTCCGGCAGGAACCAACTGGCTCAGCAGCGGCGGCGACTACGGGATCTATTTGAACGATTCACAGCTCATCATCGCGACTCCGCAAATACGCCAAGCTCAGCTTGGGTTCCAGTGCCAGGACAGTACGTTGCAGGCCAGCAACGCGGTGATCGACCATTGTACCCAGGATGCCGTGTCGGCCGCGGGCAGCCAACTCGAGTTCTCCGGCTGCCAGGTTTCTCATTGCCGCCAGGGATTCGCCCTGACAGACAGCAGCTCGCTAACGCTCAGCCAGGCGACCCTGTCGGATCTGGCGCTCGACGGAGTGAGCAGCGACGGCTCGTCGGTAACCATCACGGCGAGTGCGATCGTGCGGGCTCGCAGCGGCCTGCGGGGCGTGAACGCGAGTACGCTGCACGCGAGCGCGACAACGGTCGATGATACGACCGCGTGGGGCATTTATCACACGGGGTATGGGACCCTGACGGGCTGCACGCTCACGGGCTGCGGCCAAGGCCTCTATTTGCTGGGAGCGACGCAGTCGTCCGACGTGCAGTTTTCCGAAATGCGGATCCAGAATACGGCCGGCGAAGGGCTCGTAGCGATGCAATGCATGGGGACCATATCCGGGAGTGGAGCGCGGCTCAGCCAGGGAGGCGCGTACGGCGCGTACTGCTCGCACGCGACCGTGACGTTCGACGATGTGTCGATCATCAGCGCCCAGTACGGCGTGATTGCCGACCAGTCGACGCTGACCCTCCAGGATTCCGATATCTCGTCGACAACGGCGGGCGGCATCCTGGCGACCAGTTCGACGCTGAACTTGTCCAACACCACGGTCACCGACTGCGGCACGCGCGGAGTGGACTGCCAGTCGAGCAGCACCGTGACGGCCACCGGATGCCGCATCGAGCGGTGCGCGGATTGGGGACTCGTGCTGGCCGGCACCGGCACACTGACGGACTGCGTTATCCACGACAACCAGCATGGTGCCTATCTGACGGGCGCGGCCCAGCGCGGCGACATCCAGCTGGTACGCCTGACGCTGGGCGAGTCAGCCGGTCAGGGGCTGGTCGCGATCCGTTGCGACGGGGACATCACGGGCGACAACGGGTTCAGCGGCGGTGGCGAGTGGGGCCTGTACGCGAACGATTCGCGGCTGACCCTGGCCGGCGCGACGCTCACGTCGAATACCTACGGCGTGTACAGCACGTTGAGCAACGTGACCTTGTCGGGTTGCCATGTCCAGGATGCCGCGCACGGCGTCTATTCGTCGGCCGACCAGAACGTCAGCCTGACCCGGTCGCGGATTGATGGCAGCACCGTCTGGGGACTTCAGAGCCTGCAAGGCAACCTGCAACTGGTCAACTGTGTGCTGGCGAACAATGCCAATGGCTTGCATCTGGCCAACACGTTGATGGCGAACGTCTGGAACGTCACGGTGGTCGGCAACATGACTTACGGCGTGCATCAGGAGGGCGGCCTCGTCCAACTGCGGAACACAATCGTGGCCGGCGGAGGCGAGCACGGTACGGGTCTGCACTGCACAGGTGGTTCGTTACTCACCGCGCACAACCTGGTGTATGGGTTTGCCACCCCGTTCGTGGGCGTGACGCCCGACGCGGACACGCTGGTGAAGAACCCTCGCTTCGTCGATCAGGACGGAGGCGACTACCGGCTGGCGAAGGGCTCTCCGGCGATCAACACCGGTGTCGACCTGGTAGGGACAGTCGACCAAGATTACCTGGGGCAGTCGCGTCCCGCGTTCCGCCGCTGGGAAATAGGTGCCTACGAATACCTGGCCGACGACGGATCGCTGCGGATCCTCCAGTGGACCGAGCAGCGTTAGCATGCCGCTTCCCCCCAGGAACCGGGGCGGCACTATCGCCGAGGTGAATGCAAGAGCGGTGGATAATAGCTCGGAGCCACCACCGCGTCGTCGATATCCGTCCCGGCCTCCACTCGCCCGAGGCGATTGCAATACGGATTGTCCACACGGGCCGTGCCGGACCAGTCGCACAGCAGTTCGATGTGGCCGTCCTCGAACAGGACATTCATCCCGTCGCCATGGACAGCAAACCGACCCACATCGGTCGCCGGCGCGTCGGACATCAGCACGAAATAGGGCCTTCCCAGTATTCTCGGCGGCACATGCCGTCCTTCTTCAACGAAACCGAGCGGATAAGCGTATGTCCCGCCGGCCGATTTCTGCAGCAGGAGTATCTCGTCGCCTTGCGCCGCATCGATCTCCGACAGGCTCGGGATACGATGCATCGCCACGTCGGCCAGATGCTGGGACTCAGGGCAAATGACCTGGGTGACATTGTGCAGCAGACCGGCCTCCATGAGCTTCGGGGCATAGATGCCGGCGAAACATTGATTCCCTTCTCTGTCCACCGGCGGCAAAGAGTGATCGGGGCTGATGTCGCTCAGATGCGTCAGCGCCAGTCCGAGCTCACGCAAATTGTTCTGGCAGGCCATCAACCTTGCGGTCATGCGACTGGTGAGCAGCGCGGGGAAAAGAAACGCGACCGCGGCCAGGCAAATACCGGACATGACAACCCAGTCCGCCATCCGCCACCGTTGGCCCCCCGCAGCAGCTTCCAGGCCGTTCGAGAGTCCATGCCGCGTTCCTGGGCGAGTGACATCTAAACGAGCGCTCTCGGCCGCCACAAAACGGCAAGTCCGCTCGGCCAGCCCTTTCGGGACCTCGTATGTCGTGTAGCCATCCGCGAGCGGTTCCAGCATCCGCTGCACTTCGTCCAACTCGCGGCGCCACAATTCGTCCGTGCTCAGACGGTCCTCGACCTCACGCTGTTCAGCCGGGTCGAGCGCGCCCAACACGTAACCAATCAGCTGTTCACGGATTTGGTCGTTCACGATCGTCGGATCGACATAATCTAGGAGGTGTGAGTCGACGTCCAGTACTCGTACAACTTCTGAACGGCGGTATGCAGCCGGCTCTTGACCGTTCCCACCGGCACATTCAACGTTTCGGCCGCTTCTCGGTACTTAAGCCCTTGGAAATAAACGAGATGGACCACGTCCTTCATCTGCGAGGATAACCCGTCCATAGCCTGCTGTACCCACTCGCCACTTTCCATACGGCTGGCCTCGACGAATGGATCGGGAACTTTGCTGGTCAACAGGTTCGTCAACCGGGGTTCCTCGGCATTGTCACCCCGCTGGACACGGTCCAGGCTCAGTGCCCGGTGCCGCTTTTCCCGGCGCTGTGCGTCGATCGCCGCATTGGTGGCAATCGCGAACAACCAGGGGCGGAATCGCCGACCCGGCTCAAACTGGTCGCATTTCATATGCACCATCAGAAACGACAGCTGGAAGACATCATCGGCCAGCTCGGCATCGTTCAGATAGCGACGCAGATAGTTGTAAAGATCCTGCTCGTAGCGCTGCACCAGCTCGGTAAAGAGCCGGCTATCGCCCGTCTGGCGGTAGGCTGCCAGCAGCGCCTCGTCAGACAGCTGCGTCTCCGAGACCGGCTTGGAAGCCGCCTCCCCGCACGATGTTTCTATGTCGGCAGATGCCATAGTGCCAGCATTTGATCCCGTAAATGCCTTCATCTCAGTACGTCCGTTTCGGAGAATGGTTCGCGCGTGCCCGAGGTACCGGCTGCCGCTGCCGGCACAACCGCTTTCCCCTGCGGTGGCTATCATATCACGACACCGTCCGGATGCGAACAAGATTGGCGGGCGACTCCTGGTTTCGCCCGCGGGTGCCGCGATCGTCGGGGTGCGTCGGTGCGGCATTCCATGAGCCGCGAATTGACAGCACCTGGCGACCTTCCTAGACTCACGACTCTTTCCAGTTGCAACGGCCGTGCCGACGGATTCGCTGTGTCTCAATCGCGCTATCACTGGGCCGCTGAAGGCGATGTTAATGCCTTTTTTGGCTTGATGTTAGATAACATCGCGGGCCTGGTGCTCATGGTGGGACTCCTGGCGGGCGTATTTGAATTTCCTACAAAATTCGCCTTGGAACACATGGTTCCAGGCACCGCCGTCGGCGTCCTCGTAGGCGATCTGTTGTTTTTCGGGCTGGCCTTCCGGCTCGCACGCCAAGCGCAACGCGCCGACATCACCGCGATGCCGCTCGGACTGGACACACCCAGCACCTTTGGCATGGTGTTTTTCGTGCTCGGTCCCGCCTACACCCAAGCTCGAACCGAGTTGGGGCCAGACGCGGCGGCCCTGCACACCTGGCATATCGGCATCTGTTCGATTGTCATCAGTGGCATCTTCAAGCTGGTCTGTGCCGCAGGTTCCAACTGGGTGCGGCGGATCATCCCCCGCGCCGGGCTCCTGGGTTCGCTGGCCGCCATTGCCCTGGTACTGATCAGCTTCCTGCCGCTGGTCGAGATCCTGCACTACCCCCTCGTGGGACTCGTATCGCTGTCCATCATCTTGACGACCCTGGTGGCCCGCGTCCGTTTCCCGTGGCGCATTCCGGGGACCTTGGCCGCGTTGCTGGTCGGCGGCACCCTCTATTTCGCCATGAAGGCGGCCCATTGGCTGCCGGAGAGCCCGGACTTGGGATTCGCCCCATCCGAGGCGTTACTGCCTCGCGGGTGGATGACGGCCTTTCGCTGCGAGTGGCTGGCGGCGCTGGACGACACGCTCCATTATCTGCCGGTCGTGCTCCCGTTTGCGCTGGCCACGGTAGTAGGGGGCATCGACTGCACGGAAAGTGCCGCGGCCGCCGGCGACGAATTCGACACGGGGCAGGTTATCGCGGTGGAGGCGGTGGCAACCGTGCTGGCCGGCTTGTGCGGTGGCGTCATCCAGACAACTCCCTACATCGGCCATCCTGCGTATAAAGCCATGGGAGGCCGAGCCGCCTATACGCTGGCCACCGCCCTGTTCGTCGGGGGCGCCGGGTTGCTGGGTTACTTCAGCTATCTGTACTTGTTCATTCCCAAACCGGCCGTATTCCCGATCCTGGTGTTCATCGGTCTCGAGATTACCGCCCAGAGCTTTTACGCGACGCCGCAGCGTCACTTCGCCGCCGTGGCGATCGCCTGCGTCCCCGCGCTCGCTGCCTTGGCGCTGATCTACTGTGATAAACTGCAAGGCGCCCTGTTAGCCCACGGAATCGGCACCGACCAGCTGAACAGTGTCCTGCGAGCCGAGATCGAGACAGTACGCGTGCTGGCCAGTGGCTTCATCGTCACCAGCCTGCTGTGGGCCTCCGCACTCGCCGCGCTGATCGATCGCCAATTGCCCCGGGCCGCCGGCTACTACACGATCGCCGGACTCTGTTCGCTGTTCGGCATCATCCACTCGCCGCTCCCCGATAACCGCATCTTCTGGCCCTGGGAGCTCGCCGAGAACTATCACGCCACAACGTTTGGCTACACGGGCGGATATCTAGCGACCGCGCTGCTCTTGCTGGTCTGGCAAGCCTGGCGTCACCGTTTTGACCGCGAGCCATGCGAGGAGCCTGCACCATGATCCTGCCGCGCGTACTGGAACCGGAAGTCATGGACTCGCCGGAAGAAGCCGCCGACTACGACGCGATGGACCACGCACATGTCAATCGGGTGTTCGTCGACGATCTGCTGACCGCGGTCCCCGCGCCCACCGAGATTCTCGACCTGGGGACCGGGACCGCCCGGATTCCGCTGGAAATCTGCCAGCGCGTCGAGTCCGTCCGCATCATGGCCGCGGATGCGGCCGTCGCGATGCTCGAGCTCGCCCGGTTTCACATCGAAGCCGCTGGCTACGCCAACCAGATTCAGCTGGCGCACGTCGATGCGAAATCGCTCCCCTTCCCCGACGGCATGTTCCCGCTGGTTATATCCAACAGCATTCTCCACCACATTCCGGACCCGGGCGTCGTACTCCGGGAAGCCGTGCGGGTGACGGCCGCAGACGGACAGCTGTTTTTCCGCGACCTGATGCGGCCCGACTCCGAGACGGCCGTCCAACATCTGGTGACCACCTACGCGGCTGGCGCCACGGATGCGCAACGCAATCTGTTCGAGGCTTCACTGCGCGCGGCCTTGCGTCTCGACGAAATCCGAGACCTCGTGGCAGAGTTGGGTTTTTCACCTGAATCGGTCTGCCAGACGAGCGACCGGCATTGGACGTGGATCGCGCAGCGGAACACCTCGCGCAGCGGAACACCTCTCGCAGCGGAACACCTCGGGTAGCGGAACTCGCAAGAGTTCCGAGTCTTTCGCCCGATCCATCGGAAGTCTTCCGACGGGGCTGAGGGCCCCGTCTGGCGACTTCCGCTACGCCCCGTCTGGCGACTCCGCTACGCCCCGTCTGGCAACTTCCGCTACGCCCCGTCTGGCAACTTCCGCTACGCCCCGTCCGGCGACTCCGCTACGGGGTCGTCGGAGCCTTGTCGCCGGTCGCCGCGGGCGTCGCGTCGTCCGGCATCGTCACATCCACTTCCGGCGTTGTCGCCTCCGAAGCAGGCCCCGTGGGCGGCGGCGACTGACCACTACCCAGCACTCCCGCCACACACAACACCTGCCAGCTGACCTGTTTCATCACCCGGTTCCTCGC
>JBFWYF010000335.1:0-7506 GCA_050186685.1 Pirellulaceae bacterium | reverse complement strand
GAAACGCCGTTCTATCGTCCCCCGGACGACAGTGCCGAGATGAAGTACTTGCGGGAGCGCCGGCAGGCGCTGGGGGGATATGTCCCGAACCGGCCCACCGTGCATCCGCGCGACGAGACACCGGCGTGGGACGACTTCCGCAAGTTGATCGAGCGTGATTACGGCAAGGAAATGTCGACCACGATGGGATTGGTCCGCGTCCTGGAGCGGCTCTGCAAAGACAAACAGATCGGCCGCAAGATTGTGCCGATCGTGCCGGACGAGTCGCGGACGTTCGGGATGGAGGCGATGTTCCGGCCGTTGGGTATCTACGCGCATGCGGGTCAGTTGTACGAGCCGGTCGATTCCGATCAGTTCCTGTACTACAAGGAGGCGCGGGACGGGCAGATCCTGGAAGAGGGGATCACGGAGGCTGGCTCGATGGCCTCGTTCATCGCCGCGGGGACGGCGTATAGTCAGCACGGGATCAACATGATTCCGTTCTTCATCTATTACTCGATGTTCGGTTTCCAGCGCATCGGGGACATGATCTGGGCGGCGAACGATTGCCGGGCCAAGGGATTCTTGATCGGGGCCACGGCGGGTCGGACGACGTTGAACGGCGAGGGGCTGCAGCACCAGGACGGCCACAGCCATCTGAACGCGATCGCGTTTCCGAGCGTGCGAGCGTACGATCCGGCCTTCCATTACGAGACGGGTTATATCGTGCTCGACGGCTTGCGGCGGCTGTACCAGGAGGGGGAGACCGCCATCTACTACATCACCGTGCACAACGAGAGCTACGAGATGCCGGTGATGCCGGAGGGGGCTGCCGAGGGTATTGTGCGGGGAATGTACCGCTTCCGATCACGCGAAGTGGACGGTTCAGCTCCCGCAGGACCGCGGGTCCAGCTGTTCGGCAGCGGCGCGATTCTGCGGTGTGTCCTGGAAGCTCAGGAACTGCTCGCCGAAAAGTACCAGGTGGCAAGCGATGTCTGGAGCGTCACGAGCTATACCCAGCTGCGGCGAGACGCGCACACGTGCCGCCGCTGGAACATGTTGAATCCGTCCGAGCCCCCACGCCAATCGTTTGTGGAGAAATCCTTGGAAGGTGTAAACGGCCCGTTCGTGTCCGCATCTGACAATGTACGTGCGGTCGCCGAACAGTTGATGCCGTTTGTCCGGGGCGATTACTTCGTGCTGGGGACCGATGGCGTAGGCCGCAGTGACACGCGCGAAGCGCTCCGCCGGCATTTCGAGGTTGACGCCGCCTGCATTACGGTGGCGGCGCTCTACCGGCTATCGCTGGCGGGACAAGTCCCTGGACAGGTCGTGACTCAGGCGATTCGTGATTTTGACATTCATCCGGACAAAGTGGATCCGCTGTTCGCGTAACGGGCGAACCGACGCCGGCCGGGGATGCGGCCGGCAGGCACCGGAGAGCCCGTTCGACGAGGCCGCTCGTTGCGAGCGACCCGCGGGCAGGGTGTCCGCCGCCATGGACAGTCCTCCTGATACTCTTTAGCGTTCTCGAGAGCGACCATGCCAATCGACATCAAGCTTCCGCCGCTCGGCGACAACATTGCTTCGGGCGATGTCTTGGAGGTGAAGGTTCACGTGGGTGACTTCATCGAACGTGAACAAGGCATTCTGGAAATAGAAACGGACAAGGCCACGGTCGAAGTTCCCAGCACACATGCGGGGAAGGTGGTGAAGGTCCACGTTCAGGATGGCCAGACCATTCCGATCGGTGCGCCGCTGATTACGGTGGAAGAATCGGGCGGCGCGACGGGAGCGGCGGGTGGATCAAACCAGGCCGCCGCAGCGGCGCCGGCGTCCCCGGAAGCGGCGCCGGCTCCGGAAGCTTCGAAACCGCCGGCGGCTAAACAGGCCGCCCCCAAGCAGGCGTCCCCGGCCGCTCCTGCACCGACCGGCAGCAAGAGTCCTTCGGCCGGCGAGTCCGCTACCGGAGCTCCGGCGTCAAACGGCGGCGCCCGTACAGCGTCTGCGGCGCACGGTCGTCAGGGCGGCGCTGCGCCGCCCCGCGGCGATGGACGACAGCCGAACGAGCCGGCGGAGGTTCGCGGGCGCGGCGAAGGGAACACTCCGGCGACCAGCAGGCCGGCCGGAGCGGGACCGATTCCCGCCGGGCCATCGGTGCGGCGTTTTGCCCGAGAAGTGGGCGTCGACCTGCAAGGCGTTGCCGGGTCCGGTCCCGGCGGCCGGATCGTGCGCGACGACGTGCTCGCGATCGTCCGCTCTGCGAGCGAAGCGGCTCGCGGCAAAGCGGCTGGTGCGGCGGATAGCGCGAAAGCGGCCGAGTCCGGCGAGCGCGACGCCTGGGGCCCCGTGCGATCCGAGAAGATGTCGAAGATTCGCAAGACGATCGCCGCGAAGATGTCCGAATCCTGGACGACTGCGCCGCGCGTCACCAATTTCGACGACGCCGACGTGACGGAACTGGATCGGATCCGGCAGTCCAGCCGCAACGATTATGTGGCGGATGGTATCAAGCTGACGTCGCTGCCGTTCGTCATCAAAGCGGTGGCGATGGCGCTGCGAAAACATCCCACCATCAATGCCACGGTCGACGTCGAGCAGGATCTGATCATCTACAAGCAGTATGTCCATGTCGGGGTCGCCGTCGACACGGAGCGGGGGCTGGTGGTCCCCGTGCTGCGGCACGCCGATCGACTATCGATTCCCGAGATTGCGCGGCAACTGGCGGCACTGGCCGACAAAGTTCGCAGCGGCAGTTTCTCGGTCGACGATCTCCGCGGCAGCAGTTTCACGGTCAGCAATCTCGGAGCGGTGGGCGGAACCTATTCCACACCCATGATCAATGTCCCCGAAGTGGCGATCCTGCTGCTGGGACGCGCCCGGAAGATGCCGGTAGTGGTCGACGACGAGGTGGCGGTCCGCCTGATGCTGCCGCTCAGCCTGTCGTATGACCACCGGCTTGTGGATGGCGCGGCTGCGGCGCGGTTCTTGAATGAAGTCCGCGGTTTCCTCGAGGCACCCAGCCGGCTGCTCTTGGCGCCATAAAAGCGATGTCGCCGACAGAGTAGAACTACAGAAAACCCATTGCCCTGACCCTCGCCCTGAGTACCGGGAGAGGGGACTAGATGAACCGCTTCGGGTCAGTCAATGGGCTTTCTGACGGAGCCTGATTGCGGCGAAGGTCACGAACCGGAAACGGCGCTCGGCTGTGAAGCCGCCGGTTCGCGGCGGAACAAGGCAAAGAAAGTTCCGAAGAGGATCTTCAAATCGAGTGCCAGGGAATGGTCGCGCGCGTAAGCTTTCGCCAACGCGATCTTCTCGGGCAGGATGCGTTCGCGGTATTCGCGTTCGGGATCCGCTGCCTGCGCCAGGATTTCGGACTCGTAGCGGAACTTGAGCGAGGCCAGATCGGTGATACCGGGCCGGATGCGGAGGACTTCCGCATAGTCGTCACGAAACATGTCGACATAGCGGGGTACTTCCGGCCGGGGACCGACGAGGCTCATATCGCCCTTGAGCACGTTCCAGAGCTGGGGGAGTTCGTCCAGTTTCGTGGCCCGCAGAATGTGCCCCACGCGCGTGATGCGTGGGTCGGCTCCCACGGTGATGGCGGGCCCTTGGGCCGGCGCGTTCTGGACCATGGTGCGAAACTTGTAGATCGCGAAAGGCTGGAACCCGCGGCCCATGCGCGTCTGGCAGAACAGGACCGGTCCCGGCGAACTGAACCGCACCAGGGCTGCGCTGACGAGCAGGGCAGGCGACAGGAGCACCAGGGCCACTGCGGATACGAACAAGTCGAAACTGCGTTTGATCACATTTTGCCTATACGGTCATGGCATGGGATCGCCGAGGACGTAACTCCGCCAGGCCCCCTCGCCGCGTGTGAGAAGCGATTGGGACGAGTGGAACGCTCAAGCCGCGATCGCTCAACGCACCGTATGACGCTGACACAGTTCAATGACGGTACGTACGACGTAATCACGTTCCTCGTCCGTCATCGAGGGGAACAACGGCAGGCTGACGAGCCGCTCCCATTCTTCCGTGGCGACCGGCAGGTTCTCTGGCGTCCATCCGAATGTTTCCTGGTAATACGGATGCAGGTGCAGCGGCCGCCAGTGCACCGAGGAACCGACGCCCTCCTCCCTGAGCTGCTCCATGAACTGATTGCGATTGATGGCGAGTTGATTCAACCGCAACCGAATGGGATATAAGTGCCAGGCGTGCAGCCGGTCCACGGGATCGAGCGGAAGTTCCAGTTCGGGAACGGACCGGAAGGCTTCGGAGTATTGCCGCGCGATGGCCTGCCGATCGCGCCGCATTTCCTCGGCCCGGGCCAGCTGGTGGTTTCCCAGACTGGCCGCAATATCGGTCAAATTGTACTTGTAGCCCGGCGCGACGATCCGATAGTCCCAACCACCGCGACCGCTGTAACGTCCCCAGGCATCCGACGACAAACCGTGCAGGGACATCTGGCGCATGCGATCGGCAAGTGCCTGATCGGCGGTAGTGGCCATCCCTCCTTCGCCGGTCGTAATCGTCTTGTTGGTGTAGAACGAAAAGCAGGTGACGTCGGACGTGTTCTCACCACAAAAGCGCCACTCCTGTTCGCCATCGCTGCGCTGAGCTGCGGGAAAGGCGTGGGCGGCATCTTCGACAACCCACAGCTCGTAGCGCCGAGCAAGTTCTCGCACGGCGTGCATGTCCATCATCATGCCGCCGACGTGCACGGGCATGATCCCCACGACGGGCAGGTCTGACGGAAAATTGAGCCAGCCACCCCGCAAGCGTTCCAGCTTCGACTCGGCATCATCCAGATCCATATTCAGCGTCGCCGGGTCGCAATCGACCAGGATCGGAATCGCTCCCTGGTACCGGACGACTTCGGCCGTGGCGGCAAACGTCAGGGTCGGGACGAGCACGCCTTGTCCGGGGCGCAACCCAAGGGCTTCGACGGCCAGATGCAGCGCAGCGGCGCACGCGATTACCGCGATGGCATGGCGTGCCCGCACTGCCACGGCGCACGACTCCTCGACCTGCCGCCCCCGCGGTCCGGTCGTCAGCCCTCCGGAACGGAGGCAGCTGACTACTTCGTCGATCTCCGTCTCCGAAATCGCGGTGCGGAAGAAAGGGACCTTGAGCCGTGTCAGAGAACTGATATTGGCACTCATAGATTTCTCGAAAGAGTCAGTAAGATGCGGTACCGAGCGACCGCTTGCTAATCACGTTGCAGGCCTGACCAGGACAGCCAGCTGGTGAGTCCGCACATTACGCTGTCCCGTAGTCGTCGTCCCTCCGAGGCTGGTCTGCAAAAATTCGGGCCATTCCCACTAGGAGGACCGCCCCTAAGAGAGCGCCGACCGAGTTACACGCCCAGTCCGATAGCGACGGCATTCGAGTATCGATAAACAGCTGCGTAAATTCCACGCAGAGACTCACACCGGCACACACCAACACAGGCCACAGCCACCGCTGCATGCCCCACGCTAGTAAGAATCCTGCCGGCATAAAGCAGACCAGATTGAGAATCAAATCCGAGGTCCGTTCCTGGTCGGCCGGAGTGCAGTACTGAAATTTCAATCCATGCCAATACTGGCGCGGCGCAACAACCATCGAAGGAGCCAGGCAATTCCAGCGACGATCGCCCACACTCACGTGCGCGGCCGCAATCTCCCCCTGCCAAGGTCGATCAAACGTCCATTCGTTTCCCAATACGAGATGATAATCGTCCGGCCAATTGGCAATCACAGGGGATGGCAGATCCTGCGTGACCCGCTCTTGCCCGTCAACTTGGATGGACAGACGTCCGCTTTCAAGCCGGACGGCAATATCCGTCCATTGATTGGCTCGATATACATTGGAAACTGTAATCTCCGGAATGCCATTCTCCGAAGTGACCGAGGAACGCAATCGAACCACGAGATCTCGGAACTGCTGACCGATGGTGACATTACGGGCGTGAGGCGATTCAGAGACCGTGAAGATGCGGGCTGGTCCCGTCTGGTCCTCTCGCGGGCTCCGTACTCGCAGTTCTATGGCAAATGCGTCCGCATCGATTGCGGAGCGAACCCAGGCAGGGGGCGACGCGGACCAGACGGCACCTGGCTCGGAAAAGATCGCATGTCCCTGCTCCGTAACCGCCGCGCCGTTGAGTCTCCTTTGCGGTGGATTCCACCGAAACGGATAGAGTGCCACTACCAGGTAGGCCGCGAGAACGGCACCGGCCAGGGTCTTGGCGACTGACAGCCCCCACGGCCCGCGCAAGGAGCATCCCACATCCATGCGACAGCATGCCGAATTGCTTGCCGAACATCCATCCTGGCGGGTTGTCATAAGGCTTGCTGTAAACTTGCTCGGAATCATTGACAGGGTTCTTCTCGGAATTTAGTGGGCCGCTTTTAGGGGGTTCATGTCGAGTTTGCCGCAGTGGAACAGGATGCGGATGCGGTAGTTGGCGAAGACTCGAAACCCGCGGGCGTTGGCTTTGATCGACTGGATCTTGCTGTTAAATCCTTCGCTGACCGAATTGGTAATGCGATGACGGAAGTAAGACAACAGCTGTGGAAGATGAGACTTCAACATCTGTGCGACTTGACTCATTGGTTTCAGCCGACTGCGAACTGCCCAGCCGCACCAGTCGTCAAAGAACTGGGCCGCCGACCGCGTGAAGACGTAATCCCAGAATCGTTGAAAGTTCTGTTTGATGCCCCAGACCCGCGCTGTCTTCAAGTCACTGTGGCGAAAGTCCGCCAGCTGTCGACGATGTTGGGGCGTCAACGTCGCTCGACCAAACAACCACAACTGCTTGGTGCCCACCAGACGCCGGTCGCCATCGGCTTGCAGAGTCTTGTTCTCCGTGCGGCGCACTTTGTCCACCGCTTCATGGAGATGCTTGCTGACGTGAAACTTGTCGTGCACGATTTCCGCCTGGGGAGCGTTCGCTTTGGTCGAAGCCTGGTACGGCTGCCACATGTCCATGGACACGGCGCGGACTTGCGATCGCTGCGTTTCCGGCAGGGTTTTCCACAATTGATCCGCCGCTTCCGTGGTCCGTTCCTCGGTGACTTCCAGCACTCGATGCTGCACCAGATCCGTCATGATCGAGACGTAACTCTGGCCCGCTCCAAAGTTCTTCTCATCCATTCCGACGTATTTCACTTCCTCCGTGGAGCGACGCGACAAACCGCGCTCCACGCCGCGCTCCATGATCGCGTGAGCTGTTTCCCAATTGATCCGCAGCAGGCCACAGGCTTGCGACAAACTTCCACAAGCCCGCAGCACCTCACTCGCGAACGCCTCGAACAGCAACGTGAAGCGCGAGTGCTTTCCGGCCCAGGGCACCGCCGCCGTCTTCACGCCACATGCGGGACAATCCACGCGCGGTACGCGCGCCCGAAGGATGGTCTCGAACTGCATCGTGTCCAGATGCCGCCACTGACGCTCCGGAGCCAGATCAGCCCGGGAACACTCCTTGCCACAGTCGGGACAGACGACCTTACCGCCCAAATGGCGCAGAGCGATCTCCACGCG
>JBFWYF010000334.1:0-7524 GCA_050186685.1 Pirellulaceae bacterium | reverse complement strand
GCGATTTTCGCAAGCCGATATCGATGACCCTGAAGACGGATCCGCGGGGCCGGATTGCGCTGGGCGCTCTGCAGGGCATCGCGACCGTGGAGGCGACGGGACCGGAGCAAACCGTCCGGAACTGGACCTTGCCGGTCGATCAGCATTCGCATCCGCAGTCGCTGCATGGCGTCGCGGGGCAACCGCTGGAGATCCCTTTGGCATCCCGCGTGGCGACGGGCGGCGAGCGACCGGCCCGCGAGGAAGTATCGTTGCTCGAGTTGCGAGGCGGGGTGTTTCTGGCCGATCGATTCGAACATCTGTTTCTCGAGGACGGAGCGCTCGTGGCACGCGGGCTGCCCGCGGGAGATTACAGCCTGTGGCTCAAGCGTGCCGACCAGCATCTGACGTTGCGTCTGGCCGCGGGAGAGCGGCGTGAAGGATACGTGCTCGGAAAACATCGCTATCTGGAATCGCCCTCGCACGAGGCCGTACAGATTGCGTCCGTCGTGGCCGATGACGAGTTCCTCCGCGTTCGCCTGCGACATGCGTCGAAATTCGCCCGTGTCCACGTGTTCGCTACCCGGTATCTGCCGGCCCATCATCCGTATGCGCGGTTTGCCGAGGTTGGGCCCGCAGAGCCCCTACGGGTTGTTCCGGCCCGATCGGACGCGCGCTACGTCTCGGGGCGCAATATCGGTGACGAATACCGGTATATCCTGGACCGGCGCTTTGCGTCGAAACACCCCGGACTGATGTTGGATCGGCCCGGCCTGTTGCTGAATCCCTGGGCAGTCCGCTCGACGGAAACGGGCGTGCAGGATGCCCGCGCCGGCACCGCTTTCGACCCGAGCGCCGCGCCGGCGCCTGGGCTGATGATCCGCGAGCCCACCGAGGCGATGGCCGCTGCACCCCCGGCTCCGGACGCGACTCCCAGTCTCGATTTTCTGGCGGAATCGACCGTCGTGTTGGCGAATCTGGCCGTCGAGGGTGGCGAGGAGTTGTCGATTCCGCTCGATCGACTGAGCGCTCATCAGCATGTCCACGTCGTAGCGGTCGACCCGACCGGTACGGCGTATCGGTCCCTGTCATTGCCCGAGCGTCCGCTGAAGACGCTTGACCTGCGGCTCGCGAAGGCGCTGAGCTCCGATCGGCACTTCACCCAGCAGAAGCAGATCACGCCCCTGGCCGCCGGCGGAAATCTGGAAGTGGCCGACATGGGCACTGCTAAATGGGAAGTGTACGACAGCCTGCCTCGCGTTTATGCCTTGTACCAGACAATCAGCCGCAATGAGACCTTGGCCGAATTCGAGTTCTGCGGCCGCTGGCCCCAGCTGAGCATCGAGGATAAACGGGCTAAGTACTCGCAGTACGCCTGCCACGAACTGAATTTCTTCCTGTACAAAAAGGATCCGGACTTTTTCCGTGCCGTCATAAGGCCCTATCTGTCCAACAAGAAGGACAAGACCTTCCTCGACCGATGGTTGATCGGCGAGGAACTCGGCAGTTATCTGCGACCATGGCGTTACGAACAGCTGAACATCGTGGAACGGATCCTGCTCGCCCGGCGCATCGAGTCGGATCGCGAGGCAGGGCGCCGGCATGTCGCGGAACTGTTGGAACTGCGCCCCGTCGATCTGGAGCGCCGCCATACGCTATTTCTGACTGCCTTACGCGGGAATGCCCTGAGCGATACAACAGGTTCCGGACGGCCGATCGCGGACATGGAACGACTTTCGGAACTTCAGCGAAACGGTATCCCGGCAGCCGACGCACCGCTCCCGGGAGCTCGGCTTGCCTCGCCGCAAGCGGGAGGCATACGTTTCGGCCGGCCCGGCAGTGGGGCGGCGAGCGAAGGGGAACAGATTCGGCGACAAGCGCTGAGTCCGCAGCGCGGTCGGGCGGAAGAAAAAAAGGAACTGGCCGAGAACGCCGCTGTGGACGAAGCGGGGCTCCAAGCGCGGCAGAAATTGGGCCGCGAATCGCTGGGCTTCAAAATGCGCGAAGCCGGCAAAAGCGACGCCTTTTATGAATCCGACAAGGATGCCCGGGGGCTCGTCCGGCAACTTTACGAACGGCTGGACCGCACCCAGGAATGGGCCGAGAACAACTACTACCACCTCCCCAACCCGCAGCAAGGCGCGGACCTGGTCCAGGTCAGCGCTTTCTGGAATGACTACGCGGCTCACGACGGCGAGCAGCCCTTCCTGTCTCGCCATTTCGCCGATGCCACGCATAGCTTCGCGGAGATGATGTTCGCCCTGGCCCTGCTGGATCTGCCTTTCGACGGAGGCAAGTCCCCATCGCACACCGACGACCATCGCCTGACACTGACAGCCACCGCACCGCTGATCGTGGTGCATGAGGAGATCCGCGAAGCAGCACCGACGGCCGAGAAGACGCCGATCCTCGTCAGCCAGAACTACTTTCAGGTGGACGACCGCTTTCGTTACGAGGGTGGCGAGCAGCTCGACAAGTTCATCACGGACGAATTCCTGGTGAGTACCGTCTATGGCTGCCAGGTCGCGGTCACGAATCCCACGTCGTCCGCCCAGAAGCTTGATGTGCTGGTCCAGGTGCCCGAGGGCGCGCTACCTGTCAAGGGGAGCGAGTACACACAGAGTATTCCGACTCAGCTGGAACCGTTCGGGACAAAAACGATCGAGTATTTTTTCTACTTCCCCGCGGCGGGCAAGTACCCGCATTATCCCGTTCACGTGGCCCGGAACGAGCAGTTGATCGCCCACGCCGAGGCCACGAACCTGGTGGTGGTGGAACAACTCAGCCGGGTCGATCGCGACTCGTGGGCCTACGTCTCACAGTTTGGCACCGAGGAAGACGTACTGGAGTTTCTGACTCGCGCCAACCTGCAGCGACTCGATCTGGAGAAAATCGCGTTCCGGATGCGCGACAAGCCGTTCTTCCTGAACGTTGTCGAGCGGCTGACTAGCCGGCACGCGTACAACCACGTACTGTGGTCCTATGGCATCCTTCATGATGTCCCGGATGCGATTGCCCAGTACCTGCAACACGAGCAGGCCTTCGTGGACCATTGCGGCGAATTCCTCGAGAGCCCGCTGCTGACTATCGACCCGGTCGCGCGGAAGAATTACGAGCAACTCGAGTACGCCCCCTTGGTTAATGCACGCGTGCATCAGCTCGGACGCAAGCGGCAGATCCTGAACGATCGCCTCGCCGAGCAGTATCACGCGCTGCTCGAGATCCTCCGCTACAAGCGGCAACTCGATAACGAAGACCGGATGGCGATTACCTATTACCTGCTGTTGCAGGACCGGATTGATGAGGCGCTCGCGTTCTTCGAATCCGTCGACTCACAGCGTTTGCAGACACGTGTGCAATACGATTACTTGGCAGTCTGTTTCGCCCTGTACGAGGAAGATATTCCCGCCGCCGAGACGCTGGCCAAACGCTACGCCGACTACCCGGTCGATCGTTGGCGAAAGAAATTCGCCCTGGTCTCGGAGCAGATCGAGGAAATCCGGGGCGGCACCGCCGACGTCGTGGATCCCAAGGACCGTGACCAGGCGCAGACGCACCTCTCGGCCACGGAACCGGCCCTCGAGTTCCAGATCGAGGGTCAGAAGATCCAGCTGACGTACCAGAACCTGACGCAGGTTACGGTCCAGTACTACCTGATGGACGTCGAACTGCTGTTCAGCCGAAATCCGTTCGTCCAGTCGCAACAAGGGAGCTTCGCCTTCATCCGACCCAACCGGTCGCAGACGATCGAACTGACGCCCGGCGCGACGAGTACTGTACTCGAACTGCCCGCCGATCTGCAGCATTCCAACGTCCTGGTCGAAGTCTCCGGGGGTGGGCAGCGACGCTCCCAGTCGTACTATGCGAACTCGCTGGCGGTCCAACTGACGGAAAGCTACGGTCAGCTGCGCGTTGTTACAGCGAACCCTGGCAAGCCGCTGGCAAAGGTCTACGTGAAGGTCTACGCACGGCTGCGCGATGGAAGTGTGAAATTCTACAAGGACGGGTACACCGACCTGCGCGGGCGATTCGACTATGCCTCGCTCAGTACGAATGAACTGGACCAGGTCGACCGCTTTGCGCTGCTGATCCTTAGCGAGGACCACGGCGCGGTGGTGCGCGAGGCGAACCCGCCGCGGCCGTAAATCCGCGGCGGAACGAAGGAAGCGTTACCAACCTGTTACGCGTCGAACGCCGGTCCGAGCCCACAATGCTGGAGAGGGGCCGTGGGCCAGACGGGGCCGCTGGGCGTGACGAGGTAGGCGGGCAGATCTCTCAGAATCGGGCGGGGCAATTCTCAGGAATCCACACCATGAACGGCTACAGGCTTTTCCTGTGCAGCTGGCTGACCTGCGTCAGCCTCGTGACGCTCGTCGTCGGTCAGGAGCCGGCGGCTCCGGCACCGGAAACCGCGTCGCGCGGCGGCGAGTCGCGACTGCGCGAGCAGACCATCTATATTCCCTACACGAAGCTGCGTGAGAAGTTCGAAAAGGACGGCCGGGGCGTCTTCCTGACGTACGAGCAGTTCCAGGAACTGTGGCAGCAGGCACGCCAGAGCCAGCCGAGGCCCGCCGAACAACGACCGCCGGTGGGAGCCGTCATCACGGCGATCGACAGCGAGGCAGTAGCGGAACGCGATGTCATGCTGGTCACGGCGAAACTGAAAATCGACGTGCTGGGAAAGGGCTGGCATACCGTGCCACTCCGATTGTCCGACGCCGCCGTGCGCTCGGCACGCCTGGGCGATTCGGCTGCCCGCATCACGTTCCAGCCCAAAACGGGCTTTCAACTACTCGTGCGAAGCGAGTTGGATGAGCCAACGACGCTGGACCTTGAACTCGAATACGTCAAGGCGTTTGAAAAATCGCCGGGACTCAATCGGGTGCGATTCGCCGCTCCCCAGTCCCCCATCAACCGCTGGCGGATTCGTGTGCCGCAAGAAGGCGTGAAGATCTCGGTTTCTCCATTCATCGCGGCTACCGAAGAGCCCGACACGGCGGAGAAACCGGCTGAGGAGAAACCGGCTGAGGAGTCGCCGAAGTCGACCACGGTCATGGCATTCGTAGGTGCGGCTCCCGAGGTGAAGATCGAATGGACTCCGAAGACCGAAGGGGCGACGGGGCTCGCGGCGCTCGCGACCGTGCAGACGCAACAGGAAGTGAGACTCGAGGAGGGAGCGCTGCGCACGCGATGCCGTCTGGACTACGCCATCAGCCGCGCCGAACTGTCACGCCTGACGGTCGTCGTTCCCTTGGAGCAGCGCGTCACGGGAGTGTTCGACGCCAACGTGCGACAGTGGGATGTGGTGCGGGATGGTGATCAGCAGACGGTGACCATTCAGCTGTTTGAGCTCGCCAAGACAACTCAAAGCGTGACGATCGAGATGGAGCAATTCAGCGGCAGTTTTGCGATAGGGGACGTGCGCATTCCCGTCATCCAGGCGACTGGCGTGGAACGTCAGCAGGGGACCGTCGTCGTGCTGGTCGAGGAAGAACTCCGGGCTGAACCCGTGCAGCGCCGGGGGCTTGTGCAGCTGGATGCGTCGGAACTGCCGCCCGATTTGCGGAACTCGCCCTGGTCGTTCGCCTTCCGCTACGCGGCGCTGCCGTTCGAGCTGGTGCTGCGCGTCGAGAAAATCAAGCCGCGCATCCGATCGGACGAGCTCGTCGAGATGTTTCTGGAGCCCGAACAGATCACAGTCAATTGGCTGATCCTGTTCGACATTCAACAGGCGGGCGTGTTTCAGCTCGACCTGGATATCCCGGCCGGGTATACGTTGCGCCAGGTGCGCGGACAGGCCGCCGGAGGTGCCGCCGCCGCCGTCGTGGATTCGTACGCGGTGGAGGGTGACGCCAAGACGCGGCTCAAAGTCCAACTGGCACGCAAGGCGCTGGGCCGAGCAGGACTCGTCGTGGAATTGTCGCGCCGGTTAGAGGATGCCAATCTGGTCGCTCCGACGGGGCAGACGACCCAGCTGCCTTGGCCGTTGCCGCGCACGGCCATGGGGCTGGAGCATTCCCAAGGCCGTCTCGTTCTCTATGCGCCGGAGAGCCTGCGTGTCACTCCTGACGCGCGGGCGGGCGCGCGAACCACAACGATCGCCGAGGCCCTGCAGGGAGTCGAGTCGCAGCGGCAGGGACGCTTCCCCGCTCTGCGCGAAGTCGTGGCCTTTGTGTACTCGTCCGAGCCAGTCGAGCTGTCGTTGAGTATTGAGCGACGCAAACCGCAAGTCGATGCCCGCCAGTTCCTGACGGTGCGCGTCGAAACGGGGCTGGTCAAATACGATGCGACGGTAACGTATGACGAGAACTACAGCCCTGTCGAGTCGTTGCGGATCGATCTGCCCACGGCCCTGACCAGCGAGATCCGGAACGTGACGCCGGGACTGCGTGAGCGGACTCTGGAGCCACGCCCCGCAGACGTTGCCGCCACGGATACGGCGTGGGTCTTCACGGGTGAACGCGAGTTCCTGGGCACGGTCGCCGTTCGATTGACGTGGGAAGAGAAACGTCCCGAACTGAACGTGGGCCAGACGAGTGACATCCCGATACCCCGCCTGGCTCCGCGAGGCGTGGACCGGTCGTGGGGTCAGATCGCCGTGATTAAGGCGGAATCCCTGGAGGTCGCCGCATCCCCTCAATCGATCGGGTTGCGCCCGATCGATCCTCAGCATGATCTCATGGACGGCGTACGTATTGGCGAAGTGGCTCGCGCGTTCGAGTATCACGAGGACTGGAGCCTTGCACTGCGTGCCACGCGTTATCAGCTGGAAGACGTCAAGCGGACGAGCGTCGAGCGGGCCGTGCTAAGCATGGTCCTGACGCGTGGTGGCGATGTCTCGGTGCAAGCCGTATATCGCGTCCGCAGTGCCGTGCAGCGGCTGCTGATCCAGTTGCCAGAGGGGCGCCAGTTCGATTCGGATCCCGTGCGTATCAACGGTCGCCCGGTGCAACCCGAACGCGGCGACACGGAGGAGGACTTGTTCGTTCCGCTTGTCGGACAGAACGCGATGCAGCCGTTCGTGCTCGAGTTGCGATACACCGTGCCATCGAACCATAACCGGCTCGATTTTCCCTTCTTTCCCGAGCAACCGCCGACTCAGTCCGAGCCGGCCGTCCAGAAGGTGTACCTGCTGGCGTACATTCCCCATGACCGGTCGCTGATTGGCTCGTGGGGCCCGTGGACGTCTGAAGAGGATACCAGACGTCGCGACCGGTCCCAGAGCCTGGCGCCGCGCGCCTTGCTGGATTGGGTGACCGAAGGCATCGTGGTGACATCGCATCCAGCGGACACCTTTGCCACGGACGGCGCGGTCCGCACGTTCTCGACACTGCATCCTCCGGCGCCGCCGGCCGGTTCCTTGCGATTGGTCGTAGTACACGACCGGTGGCTGCATGGACTGCTCTTTGGCGCGTTGGCACTCGTGGGCCTGGTGTGTGCCGGACGGCCGCTGGGCGGCAATCTGATCGTGCTGGGGTTGGGCTTGACGGCGGTCCGGGTGTTCGGAGTGTTCTTTCCGTCTCTGGCGGCGCGGCTTCTGGATGG
>JBFWYF010000333.1:0-7524 GCA_050186685.1 Pirellulaceae bacterium | reverse complement strand
AAATTCGGGTCGGTGAAATAGATGAGACCCCTGGGATCGACGCAGATATCGTTAGGTGCGTTGAATGGCTTGCCTTCGTAAGTGGCGGCCAGCACGGTCTCGGTGCCGTCCTTTTCCAGTCGCGTGTCCCGGCGACCGCCACCGTCGCCGCTCGACTGGCATAACAACAGGCGGCCCTCGTGATCGAGTGTCAATCCGTTGGCTCGCCCGCTGGGTTTGCGAAACTCCGACACCTGACCGTCCACGGTGCGTTGCAGAATGCGGTTGTTCCGCCCGTCGCTGAAGAACAGAGTACCCTGCGCGTCGACGACGGGCCCTTCGGTGAACAGGCAGTCTCCGGCCACCTTCTGGACGCCGAACGACTCGTCGAGCAGCGATTGAGCCTGTGCCGGTGAGGCCAGCAACGAGGCAATAGAAGCCAAGGCGGTGACACGGATCCACCCCGAGACAGCGGCCAGGCGCGACGTGTGCATGAGAGATCCCCTGCAATGGGCCAGCGAGTGGGCATGAGGAAAGCGGAGGGAGTGGGATTCGAACCCACGGTGAAGTTTCCCCCACGCAGGTTTTCAAGACCTGTGCCTTAAACCACTCGGCCATCCCTCCGACGACCTGCGTCAATCTAACCGATCGCCGCTCCCCCGCAAGACACCCGGGGCCCCTCCGACGTTCGCTGCGGCGACGCGCGATTCGGCGAACACGTGCTCGACAAGCCGGGCGAACCGCTGTCAGCGCAGACGATAGCGCACCAGAAGTGCTGGTCCCGGCCAGAGTACCTCGAGCATGTGATGCTCCGTCTCGGAATGGATCTCGAATACATTCGTGGTCTGCACCGAGTCGGCGGGCACCGTGAGCAGATCATAGTCGTAGTGATGGTTCTTGCCGCCCAGCGGCAGCATTTGGCCGTTCCACTGGAGCGGATGGTGATGCCCGTCCCAGCCATGCCACGTGCGCAGCGCCAAGACCGCTTCCGTAACGATGCCGGCCGCATCGGCGAGCGATGCATTGATGCGGCAGGATTGCCGGCGGCCCGCGCGGACGCCAAACCGCTCCGGCAGCTCGGTGACGCGATACATCTTGACCGACACGTCCGGACGCACAAGCGTCAAACGTTCGACTCGCGGCGAGACGTACCACGTGCCGCGGGAATCTTGAACACGCGCTACGAGCTGTACGGCGTCGGGTACCTGGTCCGGAACCCAATGCGTGTCCCATGGCACGCGATACGGCTCACGCCACGCTGTCCCCACGTGCTCGCGCAACTCGGCGGGAGCGCCGCGGGCGGGCTGAAAGTACGCTTGATGCCAGTCCTCGAACCGGCCGTCCCCATCCTCGTCGTATCCGTCGTACCGAGCTAGTACATCTACCCGTGCCACGCCGTTCGGCGATGACGCAGCCACGGTAATATCGGGATTGTCAGTCAGAGAAGCACCCGTCCTGGGCGATGTGATCGAGGCCCGTGGATGCGGCCGCCGCCCGGGATCGTAATAGACGCGAAGGAGCACCGAGTACAACCCCCACTGTCCCCAGTTGTACCCGCCAATCGTGCTGCAGGTTCCCTCGATCGTATTGTCGCCCGGCTGCAGGTCGGCCAGGGGCACGGGCACGATCGGGTTATCCTGCGCATAGTACAGTTCCGGACGATGCCCGGCCGGCACCGTCGTCAGCTCCGGAATGGTCAGCCAATCCCGCTGGTTGAAACGGATCCGCTTGGCGGTCGTCTGCAGATGTCCACCCCAGCGGTCGAGCATCGCTTCGGCACGGATCGCTCCTTCGAGGTCAACGCCCTTCAGTTGGAGTACCGGATTAGGCAAATAGCGTTTGGCGCCGTCGGGAGTGGCCGACGGGTCCGTTACCCGCCAGTCATCGCCGTCGTTGTGCAAGACAAATTCGCGATAAACGTCCCCCGGTTGCGGACCGGCACCCGCGTCGGCCACCCCTGCCACACGTTCCGACAAGGCCGCGTACGTCAACCGCTGAAAGTCGCTGCGCAGCGACAAGTGGTCGTGTGGATAAATCTGAGTCATCAGAACTCCGACCAGCTCTTCCTGCGGATCCACGAAGAAAAACGTATTGAAGATGCCGCCCCAGGAATAGGTGCCCACACTCGCCGGATCCCCTTCCCCTGCTGCCGATTTCACCGCGAATCCCCAGCCGAAGCGCGAACCATGTCCTCCGAGTGTCACCGTCAGTTCGCCGATCTGGTTCTGCGTCATGTTGCGCACGGTATTCGGCCGGAGAATGCGGACTCCGTCCAGCTCTCCCCCGTTCAGCAACATCTGCAGGAAGCGGACGTAGTCCCCTGCCGTGGACACGAGGCCCGCACCGCCCGAGCAGAATGCGTCCGGTGGTCGCAAGGGATAGGTTGCCGAATACGTGAATGCCCCGACGAGCTGCGGGCCGGCGCCCACGGGCCGGATCGTCTGCTCGTCGCCGGGAGCGTAGAGCGCCGCCAGTCGATTCCGCTGAGCCGCTGGAACAAAGAAGAACGTGCTCGTCATCCGCAGTGGCTCGAAGATCGCCCGGCGCAGAAACTCGTCGAGCGACTCGCCAGCGGCTACTTCGACCACCCGTCCCAGCAAGTCGGTGCTGAGACCGTATTCCCAGGCCGTCCCCGGTTGATGGTGCAGCGGAATCGCAGCCAGCCGGCGCATGTTCTCGGCCAAAGACCATGTCGTCTCGACGATTCCATCCGATACCTGCTGGTCGCGATAGGCCGCCCCCAGCCGCGGACGATCAAAGAAGCCATACGTTAGCCCCGACGTATGCGTCAGGAGATGACGGACTGTGATCGGTCGTTCGGCCGCCGTCTCGTCCGCCGTTCCCGCCGCGTCGGATCTTAGCACGTTCGGTGCGGCGAAGTCCGGCACATACCGAGAAACCGGATCGTCCAGCCGCAGTTTTCCCTGTTCCACCAGCATCAGAGCTGCCGCCGATGTGATCGGCTTCGTCATCGATGCAATGCGGAACAGTGTGTCGTCGCGTACTGGCAGGCGGGCTTCCGCGTCCTGGAAGCCGACATTCACGCCATAGATCAAGCGCCCACGACGTGCGACCCGCGCCGCCCCGCCCGCGATCTGACGGCCGTCGACCGCCGTCCGCAGCATCTGCTCTACCCGCTGAAGGTGGTCCGCCGACATCCCCACTTCCGCAGGCATCGCGACCGGGAGCGGCGAGTCGGCGCTTGACGCGGTGCGCCATGCAAAACAAGCGAGCGCCGTCAGGGTCAGATAGAACGCGCTGCGATGGATCATGACGATGGCTCGTGCTGAAGTGGTCCGCCGGCCCCCGCGGGTCCCCCTTTCTGGTGAAAGGGGCTACGGGCAGTAAAAAAAAAGCGCCGGCCTACTTGAATTCCTTGATCCGCAAGTTGCGGAACTGGATCAGCATCGGAGGACCTTGATGCACCTGCAGCGCAATCACGCCGGACGTGGCAGCCTTATCCGACTGCTCGTCGATCACCTCGGACATGAGTGCCCCATTGATGAAGTGCTGCAGGTGGTTGCCGCGAGCGACGACACGGTAGTCGTTCCAGTCTTCGTTCCTCACCTGTTTCTGCAGCTCGTCCTTGTCGCCGATCGCCTCCACGTGCTTCTTGCCGTCGGCAGCAATGGTCACGCGCTCGCCACGCTGGGCGAGAATCGTACGGGCCTTCTCTTCATAGTTCATGCCCGTATAGCGGGGCGACGAGTCGATGTCCGCCTGATACCCGCTTACCACGTATTTTTCCTCGTCGATAACACGGCTGCGGTACTGGACGCCGGAATTGCCGCCGACGATCTTATACTGCAAACGCAGCTCGAAGTCGGCCGGTTTGCCTCCTTCCCAGATGAGAAACGTGTTGTATTTCAACAGGGTGTCGGGCGTCGTCTGGCCGGTGATGGCGCCGTCGGTCACTGACCAATGGGCATCGCCGCGCCAGCCGCTCAAGTCCTGGCCGTTAAACATCGAGACGAACCCGTCCTCTTCCGCTCCTGGCAGTTCGGTCAGCACCCCGCCCGCGAGCCAAACAGCCAGAACAACTCCCAGTACCTGCCGCATCGGTAGCACTCCTCCCGTCAATGTTCGCACGTCCGCGTAGCCTGGTCCGCCCATTGGGACCCCCGCGGATCAACTGGACGCAGATTCTAGTAGCCTGCCGCGGCGTTGCAATCTGCGCGTCCGTACGTGAACGGGATTTGCAGCGTCCGCCCTCGAGGCGTGAACCCTCACGCGTTCTCAAATCTCGGGCAGCGACAAGGCGCGCCACGTGCCCCGCTCACGGCGTTCCGCCGACTTTTCCTTACCTTGGGAGGCCTCCAATGGATACCTCGATTTCGTCGGTCATGATGCTGTTGGGGCGGGTGTCGCTCGCCGCCATTTTCGTGATGAGCGGCGTGCATAAGCTGGTCGCTTGGAGTGAAACAGCCGGGCGGATGACTTCCGAAGGGATGACGGCGGTCCCCGTGTTTCTGGCGGGTGCGGTGGCGTGTGAGCTGCTCGGGGGCCTTTCCGTGATCCTCGGCTGGTGGGCGCGTCTGGGTGCGGTGATCTTAGTCCTGTTCTTGATTCCCGTGACGGGGATTTTCCACGACTTTTGGACATATGAAGGTGCCGAACAGCAAGCGCAGATGATCCACTTCATGAAGAATCTGGCGATTCTGGGCGGCCTTTGCCTGCTCACCGGCGCCGGCCCTGGGGGGCTCAGCATTGATGGCTGGCGCACTCGCCAGTGAGCCGCGTGGGGTAACTTCCGGCGTGTCACCACTACGGGGACGCCCTTTTATGGGCTACCTCGCATCGGTTTCACCAACGTATCAATCCCCCTACTCGATCCCAGCGAGTCCTGCGATACGGCTTGCGATCGAAGGAAACGGTAACACAGCCGCGGACCTCGCTGTCCAAGCTCGTAAATCGAAATCTGGACGCTGGGCTGTGGCGAACGCCGCCAGAAGGACCATAGCGATCGAAGGAACGAACTCGCCGATTCCTGAGCGACGATTCGAACGCCCACGAACGCCTGGAGAGGCAACCCCATCTCCTCGACGTGCCCGTCCAGAGGGCCTCCCAAGAACTCGACTTCACAAGTGAAAGTATGTGTCAGCATGTTGGCCTCCTCATCCCGCAGCGTGCCGTGATGCAAGGCGCATCATGCATCTGTCATGCCGACGGCGGACTTACGATCGGCGGGTGCCCAGCGGCAGTGCGACAGCGTCGGCACGATTGATAGCAAGAACGTCACACTGACCGCCAGTCGGTCAGCACATCGTGCTACGCTCGTTCCGAGCACTCCACACGGCTGACCGCGAATTGATTCCCCATGTCCCTCTCCCGGTACTCCGGGGGAGGGTCTGGGGGACGTGGTTTTCGGACAGAGCCTGGGACCGGGAGAGATCGACGAGGGGCAGAAGCACGCCGCGGTCCAAGTGAAGGTGGGGCCAGCCGGAGACTAGTCGAGCCCCTTGTGTTCGACTTGCTTCCAGTACTTCTCGAATGCACCGGCGGCGTGGAAGTTCGGCGAGTTGTCCAAGTCGTGGCACTCCTCACACTTCTTTTGCGCGTCGGACAGCCGCAATCGCATGCCGACACTGGCACGCAGCTTCTCGTCCGCCGAAGCGTCTCCTTCCTGGGATGCCACATGGGCCGACCCCGGTCCATGGCAGTTCTCGCAGCCTGTATTCTTCAGCGCTGGCGTCTGTTCAGCGGACAGGAATCCGGAGGTATAGGGAAACATGCGCTGCGGATCCCAGCCCGTCACGTGACAACTCAAACACTCCGGATCAAAGTGACGAGCAATCTGGCTCCGCTCTGGCGGGTGCACCAGCGAATCGAAGGCGTGCGCATGACGCGACTCTTCCCACTTGGCCATCGCTTCGGTGTGACACTCGCCACACTTCTCGGACCCGACAAAACGATTTCCGCTGGGATGCGGCAGCGGCGAAACGCCCAGACCGTCCAGCCCCAGCGACTCCAACTGCTGCTGGTAGGAGGCCAGCAGTTTCAGCATGTCCGGTGAGTCGGCGAAGCGGGCGTCAAGCGGTACCCGCTGGTATCTCCAAGGCGTTTGCGAATCATCGAAAAATCCCAGGACACCGACGAACATTCCCTTCAATCCCACCTCGATGAGTACGGTCTTGGTGTCCGGCACCAGTTCCGGTTGCCAGCGTGGTTCGCCAGTACCCCCCGAAGTCACCACCACGTGAAAATCTGGGAATTTGCGGGCCAGCTCCTGCGATTCGGCCACGGACGCCTGAGCCAGCAGCACCAGCAAATCGCAGCGGGCCTCCTTGAGTTTCGGCACGACTGCTTTCAAGCCATCTTCCGGCGAGGTCAGGACAATCTCGCTGCTGATGATCTTTGCCTGGAGCGAACTGCTGACGACCGAGGTGACACCAATGCGCCGTCCACCCGCCTCGATGACCTGGTACGTCGGTGTCAGCTCGCGATCGAGCACTGCCGCATTTGAGGACACGAACGGCGTCGCACCGCCGTCGCTGGCCAGGGTCACGGCGGCCAACTCGCCGACGGACAGCCGCAGGTCGTCGACGCCCAGTGCAATCGCCTGATAGCCCATTTGTTTGAGCGCCTCCGCGCTGACCTGGAACTGGATTTCCCCCTGCCGCCCAAACCGCCGCACCTGGTTGCCGACATCCACTGCGACCAGCGGCCAGCCGCGTTCCTTCAGTTGCCGGTGAAGCGATTGCCGCCGCGCCAGACCCCCTTTTTGGTTCGTCAGCCCGGTACACCCGCAAGGCTCGATATATCCCGCCTGCTGGCCCGTGATGAACAAGGCGAATTGCGGTGCCGACCACCCCTCGAACAAGCTTTCGCGGTGTGGCGTCTCGCCGACCGACGCCTGGTCGCTTGCCCGCAGCGCATTCGTGACCGGCGGACGGTCCTCCGAAGCGGGCTGGCTGGCAGCTGCTGGATCGCTGGCAGAGGCCGGCGCGCTGGCCAGCGGCGTTTCGCTGGGCACTGCTGGTACATCGGCAGGTTCCGTCCCCGCCGCGGCGGAGACGGCGGGCGCGCCGTCGAACGCTGTTGCCGTCGAATCGGCGACTACGTCCGTCGGCGCGGCCTGCGTCGGCACGTTGGGGCCAGGCGCAGCAGCCGAAGACGCGGGCGTTCCGGAAGAAGAGGGCTGAGCAGAGGGCTGGCAGGCGGCCAGACAGCTCAACGAGCCCGCCAGCAGGGCTCCCGCGACATACCGCATGAACGAACGATCGTGGTTCATCTCTTCCTCCCTGCGTTATCGACGGCTGTCGGCGAATGGGGTCAGCCGGCCCCCGGCGGCTGTACCCTTTCTGGCGAAAGGGGCTACGAGTTTTACTCCACGGCAAACTTAACCTGAAGAGCAATTTTCGACGCGACGGGATGCGTCGTATCAATTACCACTCGCCCCGCGTCGCCCTGAGCATTGCCCAAGCGGCTCATCTTCGGCGCGTCTTTCGATAATTCCACCCGGACGGGGAATTTCACCGCCCTGCCCCCCCCGATCCGCTCCGCGTCGCCAATCGTCACTTGCAACACATCCGCAGGCTCAACTTC
>JBFWYF010000332.1:0-7533 GCA_050186685.1 Pirellulaceae bacterium | reverse complement strand
GGCCAGACCGATGATGAGCGGCGAGGTGGCTGCCGCATACGCCTCGAGGTCCTGGACCGCGGCGACCGATGCAATCAGCACGCAGACCAAAGCGAGGACTCCCGCCCGGTAACGTCCCAGATAGAAGGCGGCCAGCACCACGGGGAGATAGAACAAGTTGAGGACCACCATCTTGAAGCCCTCGACGCAGTACAGCAGCACGGTAAGTGCCGCGCACACGCAGAACAGGGAGATCTCCAACTTTACTTCGCGCCGCATCTTTTTGTTCAACATCGCTCGTCGCCTTGCCTGGTGGCGTTCCAAAGTATCCGGATGGGCGAAGCCCGTGATTGGCCCGCCCGAAATCACACGGTTGTGGTGCGCCGGGCACCCGCCAAAGTTCGTTCAATCGTCTTCTCAAAATCCAGCACCGTTTCCAGCACGCGCGCTTCCTCGTCCTGCGGTGGCAACGGTAGTGTGGCAGACGAAGCTTCCGCCAATTCCGCATCGGCAAACCGGCGCGCAATCTCGGCAAACTCCTGCTCCATACCTAAGAACACCTCAACCATATGCGGATCGAGATGCCGCCCCGCTTCGGCGCGGATGATTTCGACGCAACGCTCGTGGGGGAAGGCGTCCTTGTACACACGTTTAACCGATAACGCGTCATACATATCGGCGAGAGCCACGATTCGGGCCACCAGCGGTATCGATTCGCCGGCCAACCGGTGCGGGTAGCCCGTCCCGTCCCAGCGTTCGTGATGGTACAACGCGATCTGGCGCGCCATGTCGAGGAAATTGCTGGTGCCGAGCCTTCGCTCGATCTGCTGCAGACACTGGCTGCCGATCACCGTGTGCAGCTGCATTTCCTGACGCTCTTCCGCCGACAGCTGGCCGGGCTTCAGCAAGATCGCATCCCGAACTCCCACTTTGCCGATATCGTGCAATACCGAACTGATGCCGATCGATTTCACCATGGCCGACGTCAGCCGCCGCGCCTGAGTTGGGTCGCTCCGCAGAACGGATGCGAGCTTCGTCGTGTACAATGCGATGCGCTCCAGATGGCGGCCCGTCTCACGGTCGCGGGACTCGGCCAGATTCGCCAGACCAAAGATGACGGCATTGCGGGTCCGAATCAGGTCCTTTTCCTGGCGTTTCAGCTCCATCTCCGAGCGCTGGCGGCTTTGCGAGTGGTCGCTCTGCATGCGGTTGACGAGCAGGTACAGCGTCACAAGCTGCAAGCCACCTGTCCACACAAGGGTCAATAACCGTACGGGCAGCATGGCGTCCAAAAGCGATTGAGCGCTGACCGCGTGCGCCGTGCGATCCAAAACGGCCACATCCAGTTTCCGCGTCGGCGGATGATGGTCCTGCCATGCGGCCGCCGTCACCAGAATCCGATCCTGCATCCATAGCCCGAAAGCGAGGCACAAGAACTGGATGGCGGCCAACACCAGGACGGTTTGCACCGGTTTGCGCATAGTAAATCGTGCTTAGTTCGTACTCCCCCCGCAGCCTCTCTCCGCCGCGACCAGCTCTCTCCAGAGAGTGGCCCTACCCCCTAGGGCGGATCTCCGCAAGGTTAGGTCAGCCTGACCCTGAGTCAAAAGGCGGAGCACACTCGGACTGTCGGATACTGCTGGAACAGCCGGCACAATCGGTGTCGCCCTTCCAGATGGCTGGGCGCAGTCGGCTTCGCATCGCCACGCTCGCCAAGTCTGTACCTACGCTCGCCAGAGCGTGGGACGAACGAGTGCGAGCGTACGGCACCGAAAGGACGAGGAGACTGGTCCGGCGGCTCTTCCCCCTTTCTGGCGAAAGGGGCTACGGAGACGCCGCGAGCATCTGCATCGATGACGATGTCGTCGATTGAACGCGGATCAGCATTTCACGATAAGGGCGCTGGGTCACAATCCTCTGCTCGAATCGGCTGGCCACGAACCGACCCCGCTCGACATCGAAGTCGAGCGTGCCAGACTGCTTTCCTTCCTGCCACTGCGTCGAGCGTGACGCATCCCCCGTCGCAGGTGTCAGCGCAATGTCAGTTTCCGACACGATGGTCGCCACGGGCCGCCCCTCGCGCTCTTCGGTACCGCGGAAGGTATATTGCGTCGCCAGGACCAGTTGCCCCAGCGGCGAGGGCGATTCGTGAGTTCCCTTCCAGCTGGTTCCATCGGCGAGAGGCATGTCGGGCAGCGGAATGGTCGCCTGACGGAGCATGCGCGCCAGCCCCTCGGCGCTGAACAGCTCATTTCCTGGTGACTGCGCGAGCCGTTCCCGCAACGCCTCCGACGGCTCGACGGCCAGTACCTCGCCGCGGGTGTTCATCTTGACTGAGCATTTCGCGCCGACGATTCCCGCCACGGCGTTGGCGATTTCCTTCGGTGCGCCGCTGGTCGGCGTGCGGGCCGAGGAATCGTACGACACGGCGGGCTGTTCGTCGACTTCCATGGTCAGCGTCAACTTGTCGATGGATTGGGTCAGCGTCGCCACGCCCGCATCATCGACGCTCTCGACGGACCATGTCAGGTGCAGGGACATATCCACGACGACGACGGTCGGTTTGCCGGCGCCCGTCGTTTCCGTTCGCCCTTTCTGTTGGAACACGTATTTCCAGGTGGCTGCGGGCGGAAATTTCCAGCGGAGGGTCGTTTCCGCCCGGACCGGACCCAGTCCGGCTCCGCACGCGAACAAGATGCCGAGCAAGGCGAGAATACGGCGGCGCGGCCAGCCCATCCCCCTTCGTGCCCCGCCCCAGACCGGATGGGGCACCAGGTTGCGGCGTGACGGAGCTGGATAAAGTCCCTGCGAGATGCGATTACCATCCATTCGACCGTTTCCTCCCACGAGCTGAGGCATCCGCGCGGCCGGGCCGCGGCGCGTCCGCCGTGCCTGGGCATTGAAGAGCACGGAGCGTCTACGACACCGGCAATTTCCATGACTCGCCAGGCTGCAGCACGACCGGCTGTGCCGCCGTTTCGGCGCGGACCCGCCCGGCCCACGCCCGTGCGTCCTGGGCGATCGGCGGCCAGGTATTGTAGTGAGACGGCAGGACAAACCGTGGTGCGACACGTTTAACCGCCTCCACCGCGTCGGCGGGACCCATCGTAAACAAGTCGCCGATCGGCAAGACCGCCACGTCGATCCCCTGCTGACCGATCCACTGCATGTCGCCGAACAACGCCGTATCGCACGCGAAATAAACGTTGGCACCGTCCAGGCGGAGCAAGAATCCGGCGGGATTGCCGCCGTAAGAACCGTCGGGCAACTGGGAACTGTGAAAAGCCAACGTGAGCTCCACGCGGCCAATCGGCAGCTGCACGCCGCCTCCCAGATTCATACCCACCGTGTCGCTTACGTGGTGCGTCTTGGCAAACCAAGTCGCAATCTCGAAGTTGGACAACAGCGGAGCTCGGCAACGTCTCGCAATCGACGCTGCGTCCGCACAATGATCGAAATGGCCATGCGAAACCAGGACGTAGTCCGCCGCCACTTCGTCAGCTTTGCACGGCGCGGTCGGCGAATCATTCAAGAAGGGATCGATAACCACAGTCTTGCCGCCCGTCGTCAGCTTCCAGGCCGCGTGTCCCAACCAGGTCAAGTCGACGCTCATCCGTTCCTCTCCTGCCGCGCTGTACTCGTTCAGGAGCGCAGCCGCTTCATCATGTTCTTTTTATATCCTTCGACCCCCGGTTGTCCGTACGGATTGATGCCCATCAGCCGGCCTTCCACGACAGTCGCGATCATCATCATCTGGAGCAATTGGCCGATGGTGGCTTCGCGCAACTGAGGCAGGCGGATGTCTGCCGTCGGACGACCGTCCTCGCGATAGGCTTGATTCGTTCCTGCCACGGCTGCAGCCATCAATTCCGGCAGGGTGCGGCCGGCGAATTCATTTAACTTGTCCTGGTCCAGGTCGCTGTGCCCTACGGCCAGCGGGTCACATCGCCAGGCATCGAGAACAACATTCGTAATCAACTTGTCGCGGCGCCCCTCCTGATGCTGCTGAGCGCGCGAATGCAGGTCCCGCGTGTTGAGCGTCGTCAGCGGCGTGGCCCCGCGCTCCTGCTTGCCCAGGCTCTCGGCCAGCAGTTGGTCGTACCACAAACCGAACGTCTCCAACGCCTTCGCCCAGACGGACAATACGCGGATGTTCGCCTTCCGCTTTTCTTCGAGCAGGTGGCAGACACCGACGTACTGCAGCACGACGTTTTCCTCGACGGGGCGAGTGCGGAAATGCTCGTTCATCGCGACCGCGCCACCCAGCAATTCCACGACGTTGATCCCCAGAATTGCCGCCGGCAGGATGCCCACAGGCGAGAGGATCGAAAACCGGCCGCCCACACCATCGGGAACTTCAAATACATCCCGGCAGCCGAGCGCCTGGGCGAGGTCATACAATTTGCCTGATTGACCCGTCACGGGAATGACGTATTCGGCCAGCGCCTCGGCGTTCCCCCCCCCTGACGCGCGCAAGGCATTCAGAAACTGGCGGAATGCCACGGCAGTCTCAATCGTTCCGCCACTCTTGCTGATGACAACAATGGCCCAGCGCTGGTCGACATCCGCCGCGGGCTTGCCGTTGCCCAGCAACTTCAACAATCCCTGCGTGGCATCGTTGTCGACGTTGTTCCCCTCGAAGTACATCCGAGGACGGCTGCCGCGCTCGCCGCGGCTCAGTTCGTTGAAATACGGCTCGCAGCAGGCATCCATCAACGCCTTGGCACCCATGTACGAGCCGCCAATGCCGAGAACCACGACCCGGTCGACCGTCTCCCGCAGCCGATGAGCGACTTTCAGCATGCGCCCGAGTTCGCTTGACTGCCGCTGCTGTTGGTATTCGTTCAGCATCCGCTCGGGCAGCTCGAAGAACCCGGCATCCAGCGGATCTTTGGAGGCCGGAATAGGACCTCGGCTGCGATACAACTGCAGGTCGGTCTCGACGACCTCCCGCCGAGCCGCCTCGAGACGCGGATAAAAGGCCTTCAGATCACTTTCCTGGATCCCGGTTTCCTCCAGAAACACACCGCGCGGGTCGTACGCGAGAAAGGGAATACTGGTGGTAGCCATACGCGAAATCATCCCCTGATCAAAGGCGCTGGATGCCCACGGACGAACATAGCGGACCACCTGCGCGGATGCCATGGGATATGACCGTGGCAACGAGTGTAAGACGCACGCCGGCAATGCCATCGGCCGAGAGGGAAAGAAAAAATCGCCCAGACGCCACACGCAAGCCATGTTTCGGTCAAGTAGGCCCGCCGAAACGCCGACTTACCGCTGGCAGACATCCGAAGGAGACCGCGATGAACCGAAATGCTTGGGGATGGGTCGTGTTGACTTTCGCCAACCTGCTGGCGTGGTGCGTGCTAAGTTTTCATCAGCACCTGGGAGCGGCGCCCCAGGACGTGCGGATGCCCTTCGACAATGCCATCCAGCAGCGGGCGGAGATGATCCGCGAACTGCGCGAGATCAAAGGGGTTCTCGCCGAACAGAACACTCTGCTGAGGACGACCCTGCAACGCCTGGAAAGCCATGACCGCAAGCCTAAGCCGTAAGCACGCAGCCAATTCCTGGCGCCGCCCTTCGGGCGTGACGCTCGTGGAACTGCTGATAGTGATTGCGATGCTGGGAATTCTTGCGTCCTTCGTGCTGGCTCGCTACGAACCGGCCATCAACGACCAACTCGTCGGAGCTGCCCAGGTCGTGGCGGCCGACGTCGCTTACGCTCGAAGCCTGGCTGTCTCGAACAACAGCGTCTACCGTTTGACGTTCGACATCGACACCAACTGTTACCGGCTGGAACATACCGGATCCAATGCGGCGCTCGACAGCCTTCCCGATTCGCCATACCGCCAGAACAACGACAGCGCCACACAGCAGACGACGGACCTGAGCCGGCTACCGGCGATCCACGGCGCCGTGGAACTGGCCGCCGTTCAATACCGAACGACGTCGCTCGTCGAGACGGCGACGGAAATCGAGTTCGGCCCGCTCGGTTCACTGACGAATTCCAAGTGGAACGTAATTTGGCTGGTGGCAGGGGGTGGTGCGTCGCGACGTTATGTATCCGTTGCCGTAAACCCCGTTACGGGGTTGGCGGACATCGGAGACGTGCAGATGGCCCCTCCCACGGTCACCCCCTGACGATGGAGACGTGGCGGATGCTTTCTCTCTTGCCTCGACCGCGCGCGACGCCGATCGGCATCGATATCGGCACTCGGGCCATCAAAATGGTCCAGTTCAGCGCCGACAGGTCTCGGCTGATCGACTCCGTTCGCCAGGACCTGGGTACGGAGGCGTCACCTCCTCCGGCACTGGCCGACGACCCCGACAGTTTTGTAGAAGCCTTGCAGAGGGCCCGCTGCGGTCGTGAATTCCGAGGCAAAGAAGCCGTACTGTGTCTGAACGATCGCCACATGTTCCTCCAGAACGTTCGCATACCCAAGGGTGAGCAAGCCGCGATGGATCGGGTCGTCCAACAGGAAGCCGCGGGTCGCGTGCCGTTTCCCGTGGCGGAGGCAGAGATCCGCTACCTGGAGGCTGCCGACATCCGGCAGGGCGATCAGGTGTTGCGGGAAGTTATCCTCATGGCATGCCACCGCCCTGTGCTGGACCGGTTGCTGTCGGTCGTGGAACGTGCCGGGTTGAGCCCGGTGGCCGTGGATGTCGAGCCTGCCGCGGTGGCCCGTTCGCTGGCCGCCCAGTACCGGCGCGAGGAGGACCAGCGAGTTCGATCACTGTTTGTACATGTCGGCCATGTCGCAACGCTGGTCTTGATCGCCCAGGGTCCCGAGTTGCTGTTCGTCAAGTACCTGGATCTTGGCGGCCGCCAATTCGACGAGGCGGTCGCGCGGTCCCTGAAAATGGACCTTGCGGGCGCCTCGGCGTTACGCCGGCACAGCGGGGACCGGCGTTCCGACCGCCAGGATCCTGAAGTTGCCCGAACCGTGGCTGACAGCATCCGCCCGATCGTGGACCGGCTGGCCAACGAGCTGGCTCTGTGCGTTCGCTATCACAGCGTGACCTTTCGCGGCCAACCGCTCGAGCGGCTAGTGGTGGGCGGTGGAGAGGCGACGCCTGCCCTGATGGAAACACTCAACCACCGGTTGAGTCTGAAATGCGAGCTGAGCGACTCACTGCGTTCGTTCGTGACGGCCGGCCCACGCGGACGATCAGGTCAATGGGACGTCGCCGCTGGGCTGGCCTTGCGCGATGTGAGGAGCCCGGGACGATGAAAGACATCGATTTTCTGCCCGCGCGTTTTCGCGAACGAGACCGGAGCCGTCGGAACAGGAACCGTCGTCTGGCACTGTTCGCCGCGATGGCCCTGCTGTTGGTGGCCGCTCACGGGGTTCAGTTGGCGCTAGCTCGCGGCCTGCGGCTGCAACTCCGCGAGATCGCGGGGCGTTACGACCAGTCCGTCGCGACGAATGCTCGTCTGGAAGCACTGCGCCACGAACTCGAATCGAACCGGCACTTTGCGGAACTGTATACGTACCTCGAGCTCCCGTGGCCTCGCACCCCAAGGTTGCTGGCGGTGACCCAGACGAT
>JBFWYF010000331.1:0-7571 GCA_050186685.1 Pirellulaceae bacterium | reverse complement strand
AGGTCAAGATCCTTCACGGCCGGCATCCGGAGCTCGGGCAGATCGCCGAACAAATTAATCGGCGGTTAATTCGACGCATCCTGAGCGGCGCACGCTGCGTGCCGTTGTTGTCGGTCGCGCAGGGCCGCGTGAGCCACCAGACTTTTTTTACTCAAGATGTTTCCCCCGAAGGGACGACGGAACCTTCGTCCCCGATCGAGGCCACGGGAAACGAGAAAGCCCATCAAGGTTCTGGGAAAATCGCTTGACGATCCCGTTGGGCAGTGTTATCACCTTACGCAGTCAGGGGGATGTGATTTCCAGTTAGGTGTCGGTTTGTTCTTTTCTGAAAGGAGGCCACATCGATGGCCGACATTTCGCAGCATGAGTTTTTGGAGAAGTACGGTCACTTCCTCGTGCAGTGCTGGGGCTTGCCCGCACTGAAAGAACGGTTCAAGAAGGAGCCCGAGAAAGTCTTGAAGGAGTTCGGTCTGGATCCCGAAGGTGCGAAGGTCACCATCAAGGCGCCAGGCAGCGCCAACGTTCCGAAGGCTCAGCAGACCCCGGAAAGCCAGGTCCAGCTGTGGAACGAAGGCAAGAAGAAGGGTCGGATCGATTTCTATTTCCCGGAAGAACCGCCGGCGGACGATCTGGGCGCGTTGGAACTGTCGGAAGATGAATTGATGGCCGTCTCGGGTGGTGGCTGGTACGCCTGCTGCTGCTGCTGCCCCTGCTGCTGCTGCTAGTCGCGGCATCGGCACCTTTTCGCTCGTCCTTTTCTACTGAGTGCTCGTGATAGCTGTCGAACCGGCTCACGCTCGCCGGCGCAGCTGGACATAAGATTCACCTCATTCTTTAGGTGAATTCAGGGCGTCGGTTGGTCTAAGTCTGTGCGCGGGAAGCGAGTGTTGCGCCCCGCTGATGGATTCTCTTGTAACTGTGCGGAAGGGAGACGTGTGACGATGGCTGATATTTCGACGAATGAATTCCTCGAAAAGTATGGGCATTTTCTCGTTCAGTGCTGGGGTCTGCCGGCATTGAAGGCCCGCTTCAAGAAGGAGCCGGAAAAGGTTCTGAAGGAATTCGGGCTCGACACAGAAGGCGCTAAGATTGCGATCAAGTCGCCGGGTAGCGCCAATGTGCCGAAGTCAGAGCAGACACCCGAAAGCCAGGTAAAGCTGTGGAACGAAGGCAAGAAGAAGGGGACGATCGACTTCTATTTCCCCGAAGAGCCGCCGACCGAAGGCGCCGGCGCTCTGGAGTTGAGCGAAGAGGAATTGATGGCGGTGGCCGGCGGTGGTTTCTACGCCTGTTGCTGCTGTTGCCCCTGCTGCTGCTGCTGATCCCAACGGCCGTCGTGGCGGCTCGAACCGTCGACGACAAGCCTGAGCGGCATCGGTAGTCCTGGTCTCCAGCACTGGATACCCGGACAAGCAGCTTGGTTCTCGAGGACGATTGCGACGCGGGAGTGGTGCACACCACTCCCGCGTTTTCTTGGGACATGGCCGTTGGCGGCCCAGTTTCGGGTGGTACGTGTTTCGTAAACCGCGTTTTGCTGCTTCAGCCCGGGTGTTCGCGAGCGATGGCCAGCTGGTGATCGTCGATCACCGTCGATCCCTGGTGCTCGATGGCGCGGTGTTCGGGCGGCTGGCACCGCTGCTGACGGGCGAGCTGAACGTGGGCGAGATCGCGGCCGCTCTGGCGGCGGACTTGCCGGTCACTCAGATTTATGCGGCCTTGAATCAGTTGGCAAAACGCGGCCTCGTCGTGGAAGGGGACGCCGCCCCACGAACCCCGCGCGAAGCCCTGCTCGAACGTTGGCGCTCGCCGCATCCACCCGGCATGGCCGCGGCCGGCGCGACGGTCGGAGGACCTCCGGCCGATACCGCGAGAGCCGTGATGCCCCCATGGGACGGCTCCGTTCACCTGCGTTCGATCGGCGCCGACACCCTGTCGGGCACGGCCGAAGCCTGGCTGCGCGAAAAGCTGGTGGCCGATGGGTGCGGGCTCGATAACGGTCCTGACAGTCTGCTCGTCGTAGTCACCGACGACTACCTGCACCGCGACTTAAGCGCCGTCAACGAGGAACAGCTCGCGAAGGGGCGGCCGTGGGTGCTGGTTAAACCGGGTGGATTAGTACCATGGATCGGGCCTCTCCTGGTGCCAGGTCGCACCGGTTGCTGGGAGTGTCTCCGCCAGCGGCTCCGAGCCAATCGGCAGATGGAGCAATACATTCAGACTCGCCGCGGCACAGACGATGCCACCTTTCCGTCTCGCGTCGAGATTCCGGCTGGCACGGAACTGGCCTGCGCTCTGGCGAGCCTGGCGCTGTTGCAGTGGTCCGAGGCCGGGGCCGCGGGCCGCGTGGAGGGACGGTTGATTACCCTGGATCTGGCTCGCATGGTGACCGACGAGCACGTCCTGGTCCTCCGGCCGCAGTGCCGGGCCTGCGGTGACGCCGGGATCGTCCGCCGTCGGGCTTTGGAAGCGGTGCGTTGCACCAGCCGCCCAAAGCGATTTCGCGCCGATGGCGGGCACCGCACCCAGACACCCGATGAAACCTTCGCCGCGCTGCGGCATCATATCAGCCCGATCCTGGGGGCCGTGAGCGAGCTGGTTCCGGCCATCGGCCAGCGTCATCCGCTGACACCCTGCTTCGTCGCGGGGCACAACTTCTCGATGGGCATCGAGAGCATTGCGTTCCTGCGAGAAAGCCTGCGCGGCATGAGTGGCGGCAAGGGCGCCAGCGAGATTCAAGCCAAAGTCAGCGGACTGTGCGAAGCCATCGAGCGCTACTCGGGGCTGTACCGCGGCGACGAGCATCATCGCCGCGGCAGCCTGAAGTCGCTGGGCACTGAGGCCATCCACCCGAACGACTGCATGGGGTTCAGCGAGTCGCAATTTGCGCAGCGCGACGAGTGGAATCGCACGCAGCCCTCGTCACGCTGCCTGGTCATTCCCAGGCGATTCGAACCGGATCAGGAGATCGAATGGACTCCGTTGTGGTCGCTCACGTCCGAATGCCATCGCTATCTCCCCTCCGCCTTCTGCTATTACGGGCATCCGGAATTCAGCGGCCGGTGGTGCAATCCGGACTCCAATGGGTGCGCGGCAGGTAACACCCGCGAAGAGGCGATTCTGCAGGGCTACATGGAGTTGGTCGAACGGGATGCCGTCGCGCTGTGGTGGTACAACCGGGTTCGGCGGCGCGGCGTCGACTGGGCGAGTTTTCAACTTCCGTATCTCACCGCGATTCAAGAGTACTATGCGACAATCGAACGCGAGATCTGGGCGCTGGATATTACCAGCGATCTGGGCATTCCCACGATCGCCTGTGTTTCCGTACGCCGGAACGCTCCGTCCGAGGACATCCTGGTAGGATTCGGCTCGCACTTCGATGTCCGCATTGCAATGCTGCGGGCCATCACCGAGGTGAATCAGTTTCTGCCGTCGGTCAGCCGGCGCAGGCCGGATGGAACGACGATGTACCTGTTTGGCGACGAACTCGCTCGCCGCTGGTGGACGACGGCGAGGCTCACCGACAACAACTATCTGGTGCCCCTCGAAGATCAGCCGCCGGTTCGACTACAGGACTTTCCCGATGAATCGACGGACGACTTGCAGTTGGACGTACTGCGCTGCATCGAGACCACGCGGCGGCATGGCATGGAGTTGCTGGTTCTGGACCAGACGCAGCCCGACATTGGGTTACACGTGGTCAAGGTCGTCGTCCCCGAGCTGTGCCATTTCTGGCGCCGACTGGGCAAGTCGCGACTGTACGACGCGCCGGTGCTGGCCGGATGGCTGCCGCACCGGTACGCCGAGGACGAATTGAACCCCCATACCATCTTTTTCTGAAGTGGATCCAGGGCCGCCCGTGCCGGCCAGCGGAGATCCGCAGCTCGAGGAAGCATCTGCATGAGTTCCGTGGCGGCGGCGAGACCTGGACTTCCCCATCGACCGCGACTGCGCCGGTCGTTCAACGTTCAGCTGCTGGATGATCCGCCGGCCTTGTTTCTGCTGTCGGAACACCGCCACTTTGTCTTCGAGGGCACGATCTACCTGCTGCTGGCGCCGTTGCTGGATGGGCGGCGCACCCTGGCTGACGTGGTCCAGGAGGTAGGCGAACACGCATCGATCGGCGAAGTGTACCAGGCAGTAATTCAATTGATGCGCCGCGGCTGCCTGGCGGAAACCAACGAGCTGGCAACTCCCGAGCACCTGTCGTTCTGGGACAGCTACTTCGTCAGCGATCACGATGTCGCCGAAGGGTTGGAGCGCCATCCCGTCCGTGTACTGGGCGCATCCGACGAGGTAGCGGCCTGGGAAGCGGCGCTGCGAGGGGCCGGATTGCGAGTCAGCCCCGACGGCCCGGTGGCCATCCTGGTCACGGATGACTACCTGCACGACGAACTGCGAGCGTGGAATCGCGAGCGACTGGCGGATGGCCGCTGTTGGATGCTCGTCAAACCTCGCGGGCCGCAACTCTGGATTGGTCCGTTGTTCCGGCCGGGCACGACGGGGTGCTGGGAATGTCTGTACCAGCGGCTGAACGCCAATCAGCAACTCGAACGATTCTGCCTGCACAGTGGGCGGTTCACGGAAGTGAAGTCGCCGCTCGCGGCCCAGACGCCGGGGACTCTATCGCTGGCGATGTCGTTAGCGGCACTCGAGCTGGCTAAGCGGCTCGTGCTGCCGTCCCGCGCCGGTTTGGACGGCAAGATGATAACCTTCGACGTCGAGAGTTTTCAGATTACCGAGCATACGCTGGTCAAACGCCCCCAATGCCCGGCTTGCGGGAATCCCGACGAAGCGACACGCGGCCCCCGCCCAGTCTCGTTGACCTCCCGACCGAAGACCCATGGACACCGCTGTGCGGATCCCGAAGAGACGTTTCAGCGATTGAAGCATCACATCAGCCCGATCACGGGAGCGATTGCGTCGCTCAATTCCCGCGGAGTCAATGCGTTCGGCCTGTCGCACAACTTTACCGCGGGCCATTACTTCCCGGTGCCGGACGGCGACGTAAAGGCGATGTACGAAAACACGCTCGCCCGCAGCGGCGGTAAGGGCTCCACCGAAGTCGAGGCCAAGACGAGCACCGTCTGCGAATCGCTCGAGCGCTACGCCGGGATTCGGTGGGGCGACGAGTGGGTGATCCGCGACAGCTACCGCAACCTGCGGAACGAGGCCATTCACGCGCGCGAGGTGCAACTGTTCAGCGACCAGCAGTACGCATCGCGCGAGACTTGGAACCGCCAGATTCTGAGCAACCAACAGTATGTGCCGGAACCGCTGGACGACGAAGCCGTCATCGCCTGGACCGCCGCCTGGTCGCTGTCACACAGCCGGACACGCTATCTGCCCACCGGATACTGCTTTTACGGCCATCGGGATCCGGGCTGCTACTTCACACGCTGCGACAGCAATGGCAACGCCGCGGGAAACAACCTGGAGGAAGCCATTCTGCAGGGATTCCTGGAGCTCGTCGAACGCGATGCCGTGGCGCTGTGGTGGTACAACCGCGTGCGCCGACCAGCGGTTGACGTCGCGTCGTTCGGCTTGGACTACTGGGATCGAATGCAAACGCATTATCGGCAGCAACTGCATCGCGACGTGCACGTGTTGGACATCACGGCCGATCTGGGCATCCCAACGTTCGCCGTCATATCGCGACGGACCGACAGGCCCGTGGAGGACATCCTCGTAGGCTTTGCGGCCCACCTGGATCCTCGGACCGCGCTGCTGCGGGCCCTGGTCGAGGCGAACCAGTCCGTACCGGCGCTCAGTATCCAGCGCCCCGATGGCTCGACGTTGTACTACACCAAAGACGTGCCGGAAGCGATCGACTGGTGGCAGACCGCAACCTATGCCAACCAGCCCTACTTGCTGCCCGACGAGTCCCTCGCCCCGCGAACTGCAGCGGATTATCGCCAGTTGGCGAGCGGCGACGTGGCGGAAGATGTGGCCACCTGCCTGCAGCTGGCTGGATCGCGGCAGCTGGAAGTGCTCGTCGTCGACCAGTCTCGTCCCGACATCGAATTGGCGGTAGCCAAAGTCGTGGTGCCTGGGTTGCGCCATTTCTGGCGGCGCTTGGCGCCGGGGCGGTTGTACGACGTTCCCGTCGCGCTCGGATGGTTGCCGGAACCGCTGCGTGAAGAAGAGCTGAATCCGAAACCGTGCTTTCTGTGATGTTCGCCACCCCTGCCGGACCTGACACCTCGCTCTGCGAGACGATGGCAGGAGACGACCACGAAGGCCACTGACCACGGCAACCTGCAAGGAGTACCTTACGTGAGCGATGCAGCCGGATTGCCTGCTTCCTTCCTGATGTCGTTGCTGCCGGGGACTCGTGTCGTGGAAGGGGAGGGGGAGTCCGTGGCGATCGAATCGCCGCCGCACCTGTATCGCCCGCGGATTGCCCTGACCAATGTCTCGCCAGGTTTGCGCGGCGCCCTGGACCGGCTCCGCGAGGCACCCGTCGCATACCCCGCGCTGCTGGGCAGCGTCATGCAGGCGGAGGGGCCGGCGGGAATCGCGAAATTGAGCCAGTTGTGGAAACGGCTCAGCATGTCCGCGCTGCTGTGCTACACCCTGGACGAAGGCGGTCCCCAGGCCACGATCCGGCCACTGTCCGTGGCGTTCCGCTTCTCGGACCAGGCGATTGACGAACACCAGTCGGTCGTCCTGTCGCGGTTCGCTTTCCTCCGCACCGACCAGGGGCGGATGCTGCTGGAATGCCCGTTGGGATGTGCCGAGTTGACGCTATGCTCGCCGCAGGCTGCGGCCATTGTTCACCGGCTCTCCCGGCCTGCGACGAGCGAGCAGCTGAGCGCCGAGGTTCCGGGTATCGACAGCCGCTGTGCTCAAGGCATGCTGACTTTGCTGGCGCAAGCGCAGGCGCTCGTCCGTCTCGGTGACGACGGGGTGAATCCCGAGGAAGCCGACCCGACGCTGGCGCCCTGGGAATTCCACGACCTGTTGTTCCACACGCGCAGCCGGCTCGGCCGGCATGCCAACCCGTACGGAGGCACTTTTGCGTGGGACGGCAAATTCCCTTCCCTGCCTGCCGTCAAGGAACCGTGGACAACGCATACCCTGGAGCTGGCCAGGCCCGACTTGGACGAACGGGCGGCCACCGAACCGTCGTTCACGACTGTCCTGGAGCAGCGGCAATCCATTCGGGAGCACGCGGATGCTCCCATTCACCGCGATCAACTCGCCGAGTTCCTGTACCGTGTGGCACACGTCAAGCAGTACGTGCCTGAGGCGGGGGTCAGTTTTCGACCGTCACCCGCGGGAGGCGCGCTGCATGAGCTGGAAATCTATCCCGTCGTGAATCGGTGTGAGGGACTTGACCCTGGGATTTACCACTACAACCCGTTCCATCACACCCTGGGCCAGGTCGCGGCGGCCACACCCGCGATGCGGGCGTTGGTCCAGATGGCCACCATGACAGCCACGATGCAGACTCCGCCGCAGATTCTGCTGATCGTGGCGGCACGTTTCCAGCGTCTGCAGTTCAAGTACCAGTCGATGACGTACGCGTTGATCCTGAAGAACCTGGGCGCGCTGTACCAGACGATGTACCT
>JBFWYF010000330.1:0-7605 GCA_050186685.1 Pirellulaceae bacterium | reverse complement strand
GCGCGGATTCCTGTCGGCGGTCACCGTGGCGAACTGCCCCGAAATTCCTGCGGGGGCCAGCGGGCGCTTGCAGTTCGCGGAGTGGCTATCGTCGGCCGAGAATCCGCTGACGGCACGGGTCTATGCGAATCGTGTGTGGTGTTGGCTCATGGGACAGGGGCTCGTCGACAGCGTCAATAATTTCGGCACGACGGGGTCGCCGCCGTCGCATCCACAATTGCTGGATTGGCTCGCGGGTGAGCTGATCCGGAGCGGCTGGTCGACGAAGCATCTCGTGCGTCAGATCGTCCTTTCCAACGCTTATCGTCGCCGGGTGGTTGAGGCGGGGGAACGAGCGGCGGCCATCGATCCCGACAATCGATTGTATTGGAGCGGCCCTCGCCGGAGGCTGTCGGCCGAAGAGTTGCGCGACGCGATGCTGTGGGCCAGCGGCGAACTGGACACCGCAATGGGTGGTTCCCTGATCCGGTCTGGCACGAAAGTCGACAACCATTACGCGCACGCGTCGACACGCCGCAGTATCTATCAACCCGTGTTTCGCAACGCGTTGCCCGCGTTGTTCGATACGTTTGACTTCGCGTCGCCGAGCGTGTCGACGGGGCAGCGAACGCGCAGCACGGTGGCCACCCAGGCGTTGACCCTGGTAAACGAACCGTGGGTGCGTCAACGGGCGCGGGCATTGGCCACACGACTGGTTGACGAACACGAACGGGCCGAACCGGAGACATTGATCCGGGCCGCCTTCCAGCAATGTCTGCAGCGAGAGCCAAGTAACGAGGAATTGCTCATCAGTCACGAATTCTTCGAGACCCAGGATCCCGCTCAGCATGCCGCTCCGCTGGCGCGACTGGCACACGCGCTGTTTGCGTCTATTGATTTTCGCTATCTCCGGTAGGTACGGATTCATGTGGGATTCCTCGATCAATCGTCGGCAATTATTACGCCGGGCGGCCTGTGGATTCGGGGCGGTTGCGGCGGGTACGCTGCTAGGCGAGCAGCGCCGGGCGTGCGCTGCCCCGGTGACAGGAATGATGCCGCTGTGGCACCATGCGCCGAAGGCGAAACGCATCATCTTCCTGTTCATGTTCGGTGGTGTCAGCCAGGTTGATTCCTTCGACTACAAGCCCGCATTGGCGCAGCGCGACGGCGAGCAGTTGGAGTTCGGCGATGCGCGGATCCTGGCCAACACGGGAAAGCGGTCCCAGCAGCGGTTGATGAAGTCGCCGTGGACTTTTCGCCAGCATGGCGAGTGCGGCGCATGGGTGTCGGATCTGTTCCCCGAAATGGCGCGACACGTCGACGATCTGTGCCTGCTGAAAGCGATGCGGACCGAGGGCGTGGCCCATGGCCCAGCGACGTTGTTCCTGCATTGCGGATCCACCAACATGACTCGTCCTTCGATGGGGTCGTGGATCTACTACGGCCTGGGAACCGAGAACGAGGATCTGCCCGGCTTCATTTCGATCGCGCCGTCCAACATCGCCGGTGCCCGCAAGCATGGGCCGGCTTTTTTACCCCCCAAATTTCAAGGAACACCGCTCGTCTCTGGCGACGAAAGCCGTTTCACGATCCCGAACCTGACTCGTGACGATGTGCCTCTGGAGGAACTCGGACGGGACATCGAATTGTTGCAGCGGCTGAATCGCCAGCAGCTTGTCCAGCGCGAGACGGCTCATTCGGAACTGGAGGCGGCCCTCGCAGCGCACGAGATGGCGTGGCGGATGCAGCGGATAGCGCCCGACGTGCTGGACGCTGGGCGCGAAACCGAAGCGACCGCGCGGTTATATGGGCTCGACGATCCGAAGACCCGCAGCTTTGGGCAGAAATGCCTCATGGCTCGAAGGTTGTGTGAAGCGGGGGTCCGGTTCGTACAGGTCAACTATGGCGACGATGCGGCGAACTGGGATCAGCATGCCGATATCCCCCGGCATGCCGAACACGCGCGGGCCGTGGATCGGCCTGTGTCCGCCTTGCTGCAGGACTTGAAACAGCGCGGATTGCTCGAGGACACCATTGTGTGGTGGGGCGGCGAGTTCGGACGCACGCCCTACGCACAGGGCAAAGGTACGGGACGCGATCACAACCCGGGAGGTTTTACCGTCTGGGTCGCCGGGGGCGGCTTTAAGCCAGGTTATTCCCATGGCGCGACCGACGAATTTGGCTTCGCGGCCATCGACGGGCGGATGCACATGCACGATCTCCATGCCACGTTGCTGCATCAACTGGGATTAGACCACAAGCGTCTGACGTACCATTATGCCGGTCGTGATTTCCGCTTGACCGATATTCACGGGCAGGTGGTGCGGGAGATCATCTCTTAAGCTGGTTTTGCCGGACAACGCCGTCCAGCCCATAACATCCAGGAGAATCCAGCAATGCGTGCGCAGTGGGTGCGGTGGCTGCCGTGGTTGCTGATGGGCCGGTGCCTGCTGGTCTTCGGAGCTAATTTTTCGTCCGGCGATCAAGAAGCGGCCCGTTTTGGTGTCCATGAAGTGGTGATGAATGGGGATGGCAGCGTCGCCAATCCGTGGGACACCATGGCCACGGTCACGTTCACTCCGTCGGCCGGCAAGCGGGAAGCGAAGACCGTTCACGCGTTTTACGACGGCGAGAACACCTGGCGGGCCCGGGTGTATGTCCACGTGACCGGGGAGTGGCGATGGGAGTCGCACTGCGAGACCGACGCCGGGCTGCACGGGCAGTCCGGGAGTTTTCGGGCCGCCGAGTCCCGGCTACGGGGTCGGTTGTTGCCGCATCCTCAGAATCCTCGGCAATGGATCACGGAGGACGGACGCTGGTTCTTGAATCTGAACGACACTGCCTATTTCCTGCTGTGCGCTCGCGACGGCAATGGCGACCCGGTCGCCGACGACGTGGCTCGGCAATACGTGCGCGACGACGTCGAACAGGGAATCACGTCCGTCCGTTGTTTTCTGGCGAGTCGCTCGGGCGGGTTCAGTGAGGCAACTGGACAATGGCAAGCCTGGCACTTCGCCGACGATACGCTGGATCGTTTGCGACTGGACAATCTGCAAATTGCGGATCGCCGGCTCCACATGCTTCTTGACGACTTTCCCGACGTGGCCGTGCAGCTCATCTTGTTCCCGCTTGAAGGCTATGCCCGAGACGACCAGTTCTGGGGTGCCCTGACCACGACGCAACGTCAACGGTTGCTCCGCCAACTGGTCGCCCGATTTGCCGCCTACCCGCAGCTGTTCTGGCTCATGACGAATGACGCACACTACGGTGAGAAATTCCCACGCAGCAATGCCCTTGTGCGCGAGGTCGGCGCTTACCTTCAGAGCCATGACCCGTGGCAGCATCCGCGCTCAACCGGGCATGCGCGGCGCCTGCCGTTCTACTTCGGCGGCGAAGATTGGGCGACGTATATCCATATCGAGCATGCCCACGATCTCGGCGCGGCACAGTACGCACCGTATCACCAGTTCGCCAAGCCCGTGTTTCTGGGTGAGGATCGTTACGAACAGGACCATGGACCCAGCCAGGACCCATTCCATATGCGCTACTGGCAGCGGCGATTGTACTGGACGTGGCTGCTGTCCGGCGGGTCGGCCAACTACGGCGGACGCTGGTGGGTGGTGCATCCCTATAGGGTTACGGGGCGACAGCCGGCCACCTATCATCGTCGGCCGAACTACACCTTCACCACGCCCTTGACCGGGCTCGACTCGGTCCGCGCCATCCGCGACTATTTCGAACAGCGTGGGATCGACCTGGCGCGGTATGAGCCCGATCATGCCCTGGCGGAGGATGCGCAGGGTCGCAAAGACGCACAGGCTCCCCGTCTCCTGCGCCGGGGACGCGACGAATGGCTCGTCTACCATCCTCACGCAGCGGCCGATGCTCAAGCGGCTCAAGTGACCATGGACTCCGCAGCCCAATTGCGGCTCGACTTGCGCAATGTATCCGGGACTTTCGCCGTGGAATGGTATCGTGCCGCAGACGGCCATGCGCAGTCCACGTGGGACATTCAAGGCGGCGATTGGTGCACGTTGACCGCACCTTGGCCCGGTGCCGACGTGGTGGTCCGGGTGGTGCGGAAGTAGCCTTGCTTTACAGCTCCGATCGCGCTTCGAGTTCCTCCCACCGGTGATAGGCAGTTTGCAGTTCGCTTTCCCAGCGCTTGAGCTGCGCCTGTTCCGCGGCGAGGACTTCTCCGGCCCGTTTGTAGTAGTCCGGTTGGGTCATGCTCTGATGCAAAGCGGCGATGTCCGCCTCGATCTGCTGGATTCGTTCCGGCAAGGCGTCCAGCTCTTGCTTTTCCTTGAACGACAAACGACGAGGACCCTCGGCGCTGCGTGTGGACTTGGCTGCACCGGATGCGGCCGATCTGCTCGGGCTCGCTCGGTCCGCGAGGGGCGGGGGTTGCTGGGCCGCTCGCTGACGCAGCCAGTCGTCGTAACCGCCGACATATTCACGGACCCCGCGCTCCTCGAACGCGATCGTGCTGGTCACGACATTATTCAGGAACTCGCGATCGTGACTGACCACCAACAGTGTGCCGCCATAATTCAAGAGCCGCTCTTCGAGCATCTCGAGCGTTTCGGCGTCAAGATCGTTGGTGGGTTCGTCCAGAACCACGACGTTTGCCGGTTTGGCGAACAGTTTCGCGAGCAGTACGCGATTCCGTTCGCCGCCAGAGAGCATGGACACCGGCGTGCGGGCTCGCTCGGGAGTGAACAGGAACTCCTGAAGGTAGCCGATCACGTGCTGCGGCTTGTCGCCGAGGAAGATCGTGGAGGAGCCCTCCCCGACGTTGGCCTCCACAGACAGGTCGTCGTCCAGCTGTTGCCGCAGTTGGTCGAAGTAGGCAACCCGCAGATTGGTTCCCAGCCGCACGCTGCCTTCCTGCGGAGGCAGCTGGCCGAGCAGCACGCGCAACAGGGTGGTCTTACCGGCACCATTACGACCAATGATGCCGACCTTGTCGCCTCGGAGAATCGTCGTAGAAAAGTTGCGGAAAACGGGCTGCGCACCATAGGCGAACGAAATGCCTTCGGCCTGGGCGACGAGTTGCCCGCTGCGTTCCCCTTCGACGATCCGCAGGTTGGAAGTGCCGACTCGCTCGCGCCGTTCCTGCCGCACGCGGCGCATCGCCTCCAGAGCTCGCACGCGTCCTTCGTTGCGCGTGCGGCGAGCCTTGATGCCCGTGCGGATCCAGACTTCCTCCTCGGCGAGGCGCTTGTCGAACAAGGCGTCCTGCTTCTCCTCGGCGGCGAGTGCAGCCTCCTTGCGTTCGAGAAACGTAGCGTAGTCGCACGACCAGTCAAACAGCCGGCCTCGTTCCACTTCCAGGATGCGCGTCGCCATCCGACGCAGGAACATACGATCGTGGGTAATGAACATGAACGCAGCGTTCCACCTCCCGAGGAAGTCCTCGAGCCAGCCGATAGCATCGAGATCCAGGTGGTTCGTCGGCTCGTCAAGCAGAAGCAGGTCGGGCTGGTCGGCCAATGCCCGGGCCAGGAGCACTCGCCGCTTCATTCCCGACGACAACCGTTCGAACGCCGCATCGCCGTCCAGTTCCATGCGTGACAGGATCTGATCGACTTGATGCTCGATGCGCCATTCCGCATCGTCGCGATGAGCTTCGGCTTGAACGCCTGTGGCCACGACTTCCGCGACCTTGCCCGACAGATGAAGGGGAACCTCCTGCGCCAGCAGACTGACCTTCACACCCGGCGCGCGCACGATTTCACCATGATCGGGCGAAATCTCGCCGGCGAGCAGTCGCAGGAACGTGGTCTTGCCCGCTCCGTTGCGGCCCAGCAGACCGATGCGCTGTCCGGGCTCTATCCGGCAGTCGACACCGTCAAGCAGCGGCGGCCCTCGGAAGCGAATCGATACATTGCGAACCGTTAGCAGGGGCATGTCAGGTTGGCGTTAATCGACCTTGATTTCAACGCGATGCAACACCGGATAGCGATCGCCGTTGTCGGAGTAGAACTGGGCGCGATAGGCCAGCACTCGGTGATTTTCGGGTATGGAGAACTTTCTTCCTGAGCCGGCTTCCAGAGGACGCCATGCTGCGTCAGCCAGCCGGCCGGGCTCCAACGCGGAGCGGACGGCGAATGCCAGCTTCGTGCCAGGCGGGACATCGGCGGTGAATGCCAACTCGCCTCGCCCGGCGGGCGACGTCCAGCAAAACGGCGACGACTCGTACACCTGTTCCCAGCGGCGGTGAGCGATATGTCCCATGTCTTCCTGCCACATCCAATGGGGACCCCGTGTCGGCAACCGCGTAATGCGTGGCTGCGTGAACCGCTGCCCGTCGTTGAAGTACACGTGCGAGAAGGTGTCGTGTTGCGCGTCGCGCGCGTGACAGACGACGGCCAGGTCCAGCTTGCCGTCACGGTCGAAATCGCCGGCCAGCGCATCGTCCGCCGAGTCGCAGATCAGGGTCGTCTTTTGCCGCGGATCGAGCCCCTGAGGGCTGCCCCAGAACAGGTAGCTCGGCAAGGATTCGCGGGTCAGGTCGCCGTGATAGTGTGGCGAGAAAATGTCAAGGTGACCGTCTCGGTCAAAGTCGGCGACACAATGGCCAATCGGGGTCGAGCCGGGCAGCCACTGGGCGTTCCACGTCTGAAATGGCCGTTGGGCGTCGCCTGAACCCCAGCAGATCAAGGTCCCGGTGTCGTGATGGCCGGCCAGCCGATCGTGGTAGCTGCCCACGATCAGGTCCAATCGTCCATCGGCGTTCAAGTCGGCCGTCTCGACGTCGATCGGGCTGTGGATCGGCAGCTGAAGTTGCCGGTCTGCGTCGAACTGGCCCGCCTTTCCCCAGAAGACTCGTACGACATCCCGCTCGAACGAATTGACGGCGATGTCGAGGTCGCCGTCTTGATTCAGGTCGGCGATGACGGTGCTGATCGATCGCCCGGGCGAAGCGATCGTCGTCCGCCGGTCGCGCTCGAATCCATGTTCGCTGCCGTACCAGAGGATGACTTCCGCCGTGCCAGTTGGCTCGGCTGCAGCGAACTGCCCGAGGACGAGATCCAGATATCCGTCGCGGTTCAAATCCGCAACATTGCTGGTCCCGACGTTGAACTCGCGCAGCACAGTCCGAGCCCGCTCGAGATCAAAACCCTCACGGCTTCCCCAGAAAATATTGGCGCCTAAATGGGGATCCGCTTTGGCGGCCTCGCCGGCGTGCCCGGAGTTCAGGGCCACGAGGTCCGTATACCCGTCGCCATTCAGGTCGGCGGCAGTCGATTCGTAGCCACAGGCGAAGGGGATACTCCAGACGCGCTTCGGATCGAATCCCTCCTCGCCTCCCCAGTACACCTGGAGTGGCACCGCCTCGCGCAGCGTACCTCCGTTGCTGTTACAGAAGATGGCTCGGCATGGCTGGTTAGCGTGAGCGGGTGCGATCGTAACAAAGGAGGCGCCGGTTGTGGGAAGACGATTGGCGGCTCGTTCGAACGTCCGTCGCCCTTGTCCGAAGTAAATGGCGGAATCCGCCTCCAGCGAGGTGGCTCCCTGATGCACGGCGACGGCCAGGTCGGCGCGTCCGTCGGCGTCGAGATCACCGATCGCCGTGGCCGTGGCATGTGCGACGGCCAACCTCGTGACCCCGTCGGATGG